>NZ_FNAF01000007.1 GCF_900101835.1 Peptococcus niger | reverse complement strand
GATATCCCACTAGGATACTAGATAAGACCCCAGAGAGACGAACTGGTAGATAGGTCGGGCGTGTAAGAAGAGCAATCTTTTGAGCGGACCGATACTAATAGGTCGAAGACTTAACCGAAGAAGTTAAGATGAAATAGACAATTGAGTAGTAGACGTTGCTGTATAGTTTTGAGAGAAATCTCAGCACCGGTGATATAAGCGAAAGGGCCCCACCTGTACCCATCTCGAACACAGAAGTTAAGCCTTTCAGCGCCGACGATAGCAGGTAGACTTTTCCTGTGAAAATAGGTCATTGCCGGGTACATAAGAAAACGTCAGGACATTCGTCCTGGCGTTTTTTTACGTTACCCTGACTAGACTTATTTTCAGGTAGAAGTCCTTATCCAAAAAATCGAAAACGTTTAAAGATATTAAACAATAGGAAGTGAATAGATGAGCAAAAACTTGTATTACAGAAAAATATGTGATATATTTTTATTATGAAGATAAAAATATATCACATGGAGGAGAATTGACATGAAAAAGAGAATAAATTTGCTGGGCTTTTTATCATTGCTTGCCCTTATTTCAGTATTAGCTTTGATCACGAAGAATCAAGGTTGACTTGGATTTTTGGGGTTTTTATATTATCTAAGGTATTTTTGGGTTATACCGGATGAAGCTTTTATTAAATATGTGGAAAAATCAGCGTCATTAGCCTTCTTTACCCAAACACTTTCACTTATTCCATTTTTATTTATTCTAAGAATTTTTGGATACGAAAACTGTATTCAGCTCTCGTTTGGAATTTGTTTTTCGATGGGCATATTTGTATTCACCTTAGCCAATGTATTTTTTGAATGGAAAGAATCTAAAGGAATCAGCTATGATTAAAAATAGAATGAAAGAATTTAGGGCGAGATATAATATGAAGCAAGAAGATTTAGCAAGAAAAGTTGGCGTCAGAAGAGAAACTATAGGAAATTTAGAAAACGGAAGATATAATCCATCTTTAGTTCTTGCTTGGAATATAGCCAAAGAGTTTGGCGTAACTATTGAAGATGTTTTTGAAGTTTTAGATGATTAACACACGACAGATGTCAAAATGCGCTCCTTTTTTATAGAAAATTGATATATTTTCGGAGAATATTCGAAATAGATGAGGGCTATTCCTCAGGCTGAGGCAGATTGCCATGCTACATAAAGTTGACAAGCAAAAGACGCTTCCAAGGCACAGACATTTTCACTCCCATCTTTACCCATATCATCCGGCAAGACCTGGCACATTGCCATAAAAGCAAAAAAACTGATAAAAAGCAAGTATCTTTCTGACCCTCAGATTGCAAATTTAAGCCATAAAAATAAGCGTTCCGCATCCGATTAAAGGGTGGGCGGAACGCTTATTTTATTTATTCGGCGTAGGGGTCTGCTGGAGCAGCGCCCAGGGCGCGAGAATGGAAGCGGCTGTCGGCATCATCGGTGGCGCTGTAATTGATTAGGAGTACCAGAGACAAGAGAATATTGGCCAGTTGAGAGCTGTCCGGATAGACGAGGAAGACTGGTGTCCAATTTGGATGAAATTTATTCTTGTACCGGTGTAAGCCGCTAAAGGAATAAATGCTCGAGCTAAACTGGTAGGCGGTACGAATCAATTTATCACGGTTCGGTGAGTAATGTCCGGTGCCGACATTGGCCAAGGGGGAGCTGCCAAGATCAAAGTAACGGTAGCCGGCCTCTTGGGCCCATTCAAATAAGGCGATGAAGAGCATATCCATCACGCCATCGGCGGCATGACTGCCGTAGCGCATTAAGTCGATGGAAAGGGTGTCGTTGCCAAAGTCCGGCACTTCCGTGGCAAAGGCTTGAACGCGCCCCTTGCTGTCACAAAGTTCAAAAACGGCGCCTTGCTGTAAGTAGTCCCGGTCAAAGCTGCCGATGGAAAAGCGCAATTCATGCCGCTTGCCGAGCCATTCATCGGAAATGCGCTGCCAAACGGCAAATTGTTCCAGGCTGTGTGGCGGCTCAGCCCGCCGCAGGTAATAGCCTTCTTTTTCCATAACGGCACGGGTATGGCGCAGGCCGCGATTTTTCTTGCCGGAAAGGGAAAAGGTAGTTAAATCGATGGTGGCGTTTTCGCCTAATTTTAAGAAGCGGAAGCCTTCGTTGATGTAATCGGTCAAATACCGGGCGCCGGTGTTGTAAAAGGACACCATCATGCCCAAATCGTCCGCCCAAACAATCAGCTCTGAAATGGCATCCCCCACATCATCCGGCTTGCCGATGGGGTCGCTGAGGACGAAAATATGGTTCTTGTAGGGGCGGTAGAGCATACAAACCGTGCCAGCTTGTGCGAAAAAGACCATTGTGTCCTGCATATAGAAAAGGTGGCCAAAGGGGCCTGCGCCGTATTGGGCCACAAGGGCTTCAAAGCGGGCCCGGTCATCTTTACTTGGCGGCGTGAAGGCTAAATACCGTCGGCGGGTGGACAAGCTGGCCAAGCCGATGATTAGGGCTAGGGTGAACAACATGGCAACCCCCGGCCAAAAAGCGCTTTCCGGTAGAAAAGGATGGTGGACCGGCCGGTGGAGGACCGACTGCATAACGGCAATAATGCCGGCATAAACGCCGATGACAAGGAGTATGCCCCCAATCAGCTGAACCATTAGGGTTCTTGTAACCGGTAGGGAGGGCTGGTCAAAGAGGGAGCGGGAGAGCAGGAGGGCCACCATAAAAAAGAGCAAAATCAGGGCCACTTCAAAATCCAGCCCCTTGGTTAAACTGGTCACAATGCCGGCGCACAGGACCCAGAGGGTTACCGTATTGGCATGGCGCAGCCGTAAATCTATGCCGCGCGCCAGAATGATCAGGAGAATGCCCACCAGAACCGTTGCGCCTCGTGAAAAGAGCAAGATGCTCAGGGGCATCAGCCGGGCTAGCATATGAATGCGCCAAAAAATCGTCGGCAAGGCCGCTGAGAATAAAAGCAGGGCACCGCAAAAGGCAATCCCCACGGCCAGCATGCGTGGGATCATATCGCTCAGACGGAGCAGAAAATGAGGCGTAAACCGGTTGGTAAAAACCTCGAGGACCAAACACAGCAAGCCGATAAGCCAGGGCAATAGGGTGTAAATCAACCGTTCCGCTAAGAGGGCCATAACCACTTCAGACGGGCTGTGGCCGAGCGTGGCAAAGAGGGCTAAAACGGTGGCATCGAAAGTGCCGAGGCCACCGGGAACCATTGATAAAATCCCAATAATGGTGCCAACAGTATAGACCAAAATACCCTGGCTGACAGGAATATTCGGTGCAAAGTAATGCAGGACAAAAGAAAAGTAGAGGGCCGCCACCAGCCATTCGGCTCCGGACAGGAGCAAGGTTTTAATCCGCATGGCGCGGGATAAAAAAGACAGGGGTGAATTTTTGTGCCGCAAGACCGGCAGCCGGTCGCCAAATAAGTACAGGGGGCAGCAGGCGAACAGGAGGAGGCAAAGCGGCAGATAGGCCGTTTTATGCAGTAAAATTAAGGAAAAAGACGCCGGTAAGGCCATCATAAAGAGTCCGAGCAAGGTTGACGCAAGAATACCCGTTGACATTTGGTAGGATTGCTGTTCGTCAGCCCCGGCTGCTGTGTAAAGCTTCAAGCGCAAGGCACCACCGGTTAGCCCGGCAAAGCCCACAAAGTTGTTAAAGCTTTGAGCGATCCAACCAATGGTGAAGAGCCGTTTTTTTGACAACGGCAGGCCAAGGTAATGCGCAAAAAGCAAATCATACAAGGCGCAAGAAGAAAAAGCCAACAAGCCTCCGCCGACTAGGATAATCCAGTCGATGAGATCAAGGCGGTTGACCATGCGATGCAAGTCTTGCATGTCCACCTGGCGCAGTTCATCTTTTAAGGCAAAAAAAATAACAACAATGAACACAAGCGCCAAAGTCATTTGCAAGGGTGTTCGATATTTATGAAGGAATGATTTCAGTGAATTACGAGCTGTTGACATGAATGGGTACTCCTCTCTTTTATCTCCTCCATTATACAGGATTACGGAGTAGTAGCCTATATGTATTTATTAAAAAGACCTCTTGTCAAAAAAAACAGCCTGTTGTATAGTAGAGGTGCAGGTTAGAGAATAAATATCAAACAGGGGGAGTGTATATGGACATCAGAAGTGTCTTTTTACCAAATTTTACCATCGGTGCCGCCGATGTTTACAAGAAAGTTCCGGAAATCGCCGGAGACTACGGCAAGTCTGCCGTGCTCATCGGCGGGAAAACAGCCCTTGCTAAGGCGGAAGAGGCCATTCGCAGCGCTTTGCAGGGCAGTGCCATCGACATCATTGGTTCGGTTTGGTACGGCGGTGAAGCGACTGAAGCCAATGTTGACAAGCTCATGGCTGACCCGACGGTACAGGCTGCCGATATGGTTTTTGGCGTTGGTGGCGGCCGGGCGCTGGATACGGTGAAGGTGGTCGGTGACCGGATGGACAAGCCGGTTTTTACCTTCCCGACCATCGCATCCAATTGCGCGCCGGTGACCAAAGTCACAGTTTTTTACAATGATGACCACACCATGAAGGGGTTAATTTTTACCAAAACCCCGCCTAAGCATACCTTTATTAACACTCAGATTATTGCCGAAGCCCCGCGGGAATACATTTGGGCCGGCATCGGTGATGCCCTCTCCAAACAATACGAATCCGCCTTTTCATCACGCGGGAAAGACTTGCCCCATGCCGATCAAATCGGCGTTGACATTGGGCATAATTGCGCCGCCCCCTTGTTAAAATATGGCCAACAAGCCATGGCGGACGTGGACGCCGGCAAGAGCAGCACGGCCTTAGCCGAAGTCATCCTAAACATCATCGCCACGACCGGCTTGGTCTCCGTACTGGTCAACAACGATTACAACTCTGCAGTGGCCCATGCCGTCTATTATGGCAGCACCTTTCTTCCGGCTGCTGAAGGCGGTAAAGAACGTTTACACGGGCAGATGGTTGCCTACGGCACCTTAATCCAGCTGCTTGTCGATCAAAAGCAAGAGGCCTTTGAAAAAGTTTATGCCTTCAACCAATCCATCGGTCTGCCGGTTTGCCTGGCAGATATTTGGGCAGATACCCCAGAGTTGAAAAAAATCATGCTTGACCATGCCGTCCAACAGAGAGACTTGGACGTTACCCCCTTTGTGGTAACCCGGGACCTGCTAGAAAGCGCCGTTGATCAATTAGAAGCCTACCATCAACAGCAGGCTTAATCATTCCCGCCTTGCCGATAAACCTTGGGCAAGGTTCAGAGTAAAAGCCCTCTATTCTATGCTTGCATAGAATAGAGGGCTTTTACTGTTTATATATTGCAATCGGGCAGAATATTAGCCGTTTCTCGTTTGGCGCTGGCAGGGCTGTCTGCGCCGTGAATAACATTTTCAGATAAACGCAGCCCGTAATCGCCGCGAATGGTTCCCGCTGCCGCCTTGAGCGGGTCTGTTGCCCCGATTAAGGCCCGGGCCGCCGCCACCGCATCAGGCCCTTCCAGCACCATGGGAACGACCGGTCCGGACGTGATGAAGGCCACCAATTCAGCAAAAAAAGGCTTATCTTTATGCTCCGCATAATGGCGTTCCGCCTGGTCTTGCGTCAAGGTACAAAAATCCAGCGCCACCACTGTTAACCCCTTGCGTTCAAAACGAGCAATAATATCCCCGATCAACCGGCGGCGGACGCCATCCGGCTTAATCATACAAAAGGTGCGTTCCATCAAATCATCCTTTCTTCAAGATACATAGGAATACTTGCCGAAAACCATAGTAGGGCGGCACAGGCCCCATACCAATAACACTTAAATTTATCATACCCAAATCAAGGTCATTTCGCAAGCAGAAGCAGCCTTATATAAATTTTTCAGGTATAAGTGGTGTTGTCTTTGCTGTTTTTATAGATGCATTTACTAACCCCCTTGTCAGTTTAAAGGGTAAAAGTATATCTCTACTGGAATGACTTTATTGCCTTGCAAAAAAGCTCTATATTACACCCGTAATTTGTATAGACTGACTGTTTACATATAAAGGGTGTATAAATTGAGTAGTATTTTATAAATTGCTCAGTTATCATGTAAATACATTAAAAAAGTTTATGGAATAGATTATTTTATCGTTTATGTGTTCCATTTGGAGGAGTGATGGGTTATGAAGAAAACAATGGGTACATGGCTTTCAATTTTAGTCGTATTAACCTTGCTTGTAACAGCTGGATGTGGGCAGGCGTCTAATCGCGAAAAAGACGGCACACTTGTTTTACGAATTGCGAATCCACAGGCGACAGGAGATGTTGTGACGTTAGGTTATGAAAAATTGGCTGAATTAGTTGATAAACGATCGGGCGGTAAAATGAAAATTGACTTATATTCAAATGCCATTTTAGGTGGGGATCGTGCTACGACAGAAGCTGTTCAGGAAAACACCTTAGATATGGCAAGCTGTTCATCGCCTAATTTCGCTGGGTTTATTCCGGAGTTCATGGCATTTGACCTGCCGTATATTACAAATCCTAAGTATCAAAAGAATCTTTATAATGCAATTGATAATGGTGAATTAGGTGACTATTATCGTAAGGTTGCACGTTCTAAAGGGTTTGAAATTATTATGTTTAGCGAGTATGGTTATCGGAATTTTGCAACAGCAGATATCCCGTTACATACAACAGCGGATTTCAAAGGAATTAAATTAAGAACAACAGATAGTCCTGTTGAAATCGCGGTAGCTCGCTCATTAGGTGCCCAAGCGATGCCTGTTGCTTGGGGAGAAACTTATACAGCTTTAACCCAAGGCGCAATTGATGGTGAAGGGAATACCTGGTCTCTGCTATATAGTGCTAAACATCATGAAGCTTTAAAATACGGAATACAATCTCGTCATAACTACTCAATGCATATATTGGTAATGAATAAAGACCGATTTGATGCAATGACAAAAAAAGAAAGAAAAATTTTAGTTGATTGTGCCCGTGACGCTCTAAATTGGCAAAGGGAAAATGCCGCTCAGGTTAGCGTTAAATCAGAGCAAGCAATGGTTGAATCAGGTATCCAAATTTATCAACCGACTGATAGTGAAATGCAAGATTTTATGGATAAAACGCATTCTGTATATAAGCAATTTGTTGGTAAACGCATTCCAAACAAGGCTATTGATTTGGTCAAAAAAACACAAACTGATGATTACGTAATGCTTAAAAAGGGGGACGCTTAAATGTCGGATATAAACACTTCCCTTACAATTAATCGCAAAGAAACCGTTAAGAATCAAGGCTTGTGGCGTTGGTTAGACGCTAACATAGAGCGTGTTTTGCTCATGTTTATTTTATTGGCGATTATATTGCTTATGACCTATCAAACGTTGGGGCGATATGTATTTGTCAGGCTCTTGGGCATGAATATTAATCTTGCCTGGACTGAAGAGTCTGCTCGCTTCTTATTTGTTTGGATGACCTATCTAGCAGTTCCCATTTCTATTCGTTATAGAAATATGATTCGTGTGACGGCTTTGGTGGACCGATTATCAAAACGCTGGCAAGCTACTTTATGGGCAGCTTCTGATTTCTTGTTTTTCATTTTAGGTGCAGGTATCTTTTATTTTGGAATACGTCATATTCATATGTTAATGACATTTCCTCAAACAACGGCAGTTTTAGGCATTCAATATGCGGTTGTCTATTTAATACTACCAATTGGATTTGGCTTAATATTGCTAAGGTTAGGCCAGGATTTACTTCGGTTGGTTCGAGAAGATGGTAGCAGACCTTTGGTTGAAGGACTAATGGTTGCAGCAATTCTAATGGCACCGTCTCTAATTGGCTTGGAACTACCTGCCGTGACTTGGTTGTTTGGTTACTTTATTGTGTTTGTTATTATCGGTGTCCCTATTGCAATAGCCTTGGGATTATCAGCTTTTGTGACAATGTATGCAGCAGCAACGCTGCCAATCAACTATATTGCAACGCAGACATTTACCTCCATTGACAATGTTACCATTATGGCAATTCCCTTCTTCATCGCTGCAGGAACTTTTATGGGAGAAGGTGGCTTATCAGCTCGTTTATTAACTTTAGCGGACGACCTCTTAGGTCGTAGTTATGGCGGGTTTGGTATGGCGACAGTTTTAACTTGCATGCTTTTTGCAGCTATGAGCGGTTCAGGCCCGGCTACCGTGGCGGCTATTGGTAGTTTAACAATCCCTGCAATGATAGAACGAGGATACGATAAACATTTTGCTGCAGCTTTAGTTGCAGCTGCAGGATCAATTGGTGTTATGATACCACCTTCAAATCCATTTGTTGTTTATGGGGTTGCTTCAAATACTTCCGTTGGAGATTTGTTTATGGCGGGGATTGTGCCAGGGATTATAGTAGGTGTGGTTTTAATGGGCTACACGTATTATTTGGCCAAGAAAAATGATTGGCATGGCGATACATTTGATAACCCCGGTGAGCGCATCCGCAAATCGTTATGGGACGCTAAATGGGCACTTATGGTACCGATTATTATTTTAGGTGGTATTTACAGTGGCCTTATGACGCCAACAGAATCAGCGGCTGTTGCGGCTTTTTACGGTCTTATTGTGGGCTTGTTTCTATATAAAGGCATAAACCGAAAAAATATTGGAGACTGCTTGGTTAATTCTACAGGAACATCTGCTATCGTTATTTTATTAATGGCAATGGCAAGTATTTTTGGGAATATCCTTACTCTTGAAGAAATTCCGGCTACAATTGCCAAAGCGATTTTAGGTATATCTGAAAATCCGATTATTATCCTTTTGTGCATTAATATTCTCTTGCTAATTGTAGGCATGTTTATGGAAGCATTAGCTGCCATTGTAATTTTAACGCCTATTCTCCTTCCAATTGTCATCCAGTTGGGCGTTAATCCGGTTCATTTCGGTGTAATTATGGTGGTTAACCTTGCTATTGGGTTTATTACACCGCCTGTGGGTGTCAACTTATTTGTTTCCAGTGGTATTGCGAATTTACGTTTAGAGCGTATTGCAAAAGCGGTTATGCCCATGCTTGGATTAATGATCATCATTTTGCTTCTGATCACCTACGTGCCGAATATTGTCATGTGGTTGCCAAACTTGTTAAACAATTAAATAAACCTTAGAAGGCATCCAGTAAAATTTATGGATGCCTTTTGTTTTTAAGAGAAATACTTCAAAAGAGATACAGTAGAATCACTATCAGATCCATCAACTTAGATACACCCTATGGTTGTAACTAAACAAACGATGAGTCAGAGAGTAGTTACAAGAGACTTGTTTTATCAATTGTATAAGCGATAATAGAGTCAGATAAAGAAATCTGATTGAAATTATAAAATCGTGATTTTGTAATGAACGTTTGTTGGGATATTTTCAATAATGAAAGGACGATTTTTATGTTAACTCAAAACCATGAAGCACCGGATACTTGCTGCCATGTCTTATCTCCTCATGAACAGAAACTGGCTGATGATATTGCAGGTCGCCAAGGCTACCGAGCTGGTCGTGATCGCATCTATAATATGCTTGATAAAGTTAGTGGTGTAACGCCTAAAATTGACGTGGAACGGGGCAAATACTTTACTGAATCTATGAAAGAAACAGAGGGTGAAATGCTCTGTTTGCGTTGGGCGAAAGCTTTAGCGCATATTGCTAAGAACATTGATATTTATATTGATGAGAACAATCTTTTAGTAGGTCGTGCTGGGGCTAAGCCTGGTCGTTATGGTATTCTCTTCCCGGAACTGGATGGTAATATTTATGAAGCCGCCCTTAAAGGCTTAAAAGAAAGAGCGGAGTCTCCTTTCGACTATGATGAAGAAGATGCACGCGTTATGGTTGAAGAAATTGCGCCCTACTGGGAAGGCAAAACTTTTTTTGAAGATTTAACGAAAGCTCTTCCTAAAGAAACCTATGATTTAACTTATGACCAGGAAGACGCAATGAAATCTACTTACATTGTTAATGAAACGGCTTCTTTTCGCTCATCTATCCAGTGGGTTCATGATTATGAAAAAGTTTTAAAAGTCGGCTTTAAAGGCATTAAAGAAGAAGCCCAGGCGATGCTGGATGCATTAGATCCGCTAAGTCCAGTAGATAATGCGAAAAAACGTCCCTTCTTAGAAGCCATTATTACAGTAGCTGACGCCATCGTTTTATGGGCACACCGTCATGGTGACAAGGCTAGAGAAATGGCTGCAACGACGGAAGATCAAAATAGAAAGCAAGAGCTATTAGATATTGCTGATCGCTGCTATCGTGTACCGGAATTTCCGGCAGAAAACTTTAGAGATGCAGTTCAAAGTCAGTGGTTCACTCAGATGTTCTCTCGGATTGAGCAAAAAACCGGAACCATTATTTCTAATGGTCGTATGGATCAGTATTTTTATCCGTTTTACCAAGCAGATAAAGAAGCCGGCATCTTAACAGATGAAGAAGCTATGGAACTTCTCGAATGCATGTGGGTTGCAATGGCTGAATTTGTTGACCTCTACATTTCTCCGACCGGTGGTGCTTTCAACGAAGGTTATGCCCACTGGGAAGCCGTTACCATTGGCGGACAAACGCCGGACGGTGTTGATGCAACGAATGAGCTCTCCTATCTCTTCTTACGGTCTAAACAGGAATTCCCGTTAAACTATCCGGACCTTGCAGCACGGATTCACGCTACGTCCCCGGAAAGATTTGTCGTGGAAGTCGCAAAAACTATTAAAGAAGGAACTGGTTTCCCGAAATTAATCAACGATGAAGAAGTTGTTCCCTTGCTCCTGGCAAAAGGCGCTCAGTTTGAAGAAGCCTATGACTACGCCGTATCTGGTTGCGCTGAATGCCGGATGCCCAACCGGGATACCTATACATCAAGTTGTGCTTATGTCAACTTTGCATCTGCGCTAGAAATGGTTCTTTATAATGGTAAAACCGTTCATACTGGAGATCAAGTTTTAGGACTTGAAACAGGTAACCCCAATAATTTCTCCACTTTTGATGAGTTTATGGCAGCTTATAATAAGCAAACTGAAAACCTCTTAAAACACGCCTTCATTCAACAATACCATATTATTCGCCTGAGAGCTGAACACTTTGCTACCCCGTTGGGTTCTTCTATGCACAAGCTTTGCATGGCAAATAATATCGATTTACATCAGCCGAATATCCCGGGTGGGATTGACTTAGGTTACTTTGAATTGATGGGCTACGGGACTGTTGTGGACTCCTTAGCGGCCATTAAAAAACTTGTCTTTGAGGATAAGGTTTTAACCATGCAAGAAGTCATTGATGCTTGCAAAAATAATTTCCAAGGTTATGCCATTGCACGTCAATATATGCTTAATGCGCCAAAATATGGTAACAATGATACCTATGCTGATGCTATTGCCAAAGAAATTGATAAACGGGCCGTGGAATTCACTCGCGCTTATAGTGATGAACTAGGTGTTCAATTAGACTTACGCTTAGTTCCCTTCACCAGCCATGTGCCATTCGGGAAGGTTGTTGGGGCAACGCCGAATGGGCGTAAAGACACCATGCCCTTATCTGATGGTTCTTCTCCGACACAAGGTATGGATGTTAACGGTCCTACAGCTATTCTTTTGTCCAACTATAAATCTAAGAACTATGAGTATCGCAATAGAGCAGCTCGCCTTCTGAACATTAAATTCTCTCCGAACTGCTTAGCTGGAGATGATGGTACGAAGAAGTTGGTCGATTTCATTCGCACATGGTGTGATTTAAAATTATGGCACGTCCAATTTAACGTTGTGAACCGCGAAACACTTGTCGAAGCTAAGAAAAATCCAGATAATTATCGCGGCTTGATTGTTCGTGTTGCCGGGTACAGTGCTTACTTCTGTGAATTATCTCCGGATCTTCAAGATGACTTAATTGCCCGTACAACTCAGGATGCCATCTAAATAGAAAAACAAAAAGATAGCCGTTGTGAGATCAACGGCTGTCTTTTGTTAAAGGAGGAAGATGATGCATACAGGTACAGTATTTAATATACAACACTATTCTGTCCATGATGGACCGGGCATACGAACCATTATCTTTTTAAAAGGTTGTCCCTTGCATTGCAGATGGTGTTCAAATCCGGAAAGTCATTACTCAGGGCCGGAAGTGGCTTTTAATGCTGGAAAATGTATTGGGAATGAATGCAAAATTTGTTTTAGTAAAGCACCCAATAGTTTCAAATGGGATGATGAGCAGCAGTTGCCGATAATGCTTGAAAATAAGTCTGAAACGGTATTGTATGCAGCAAAACTTTGTCCGGCTAAGGCGTTAACGATATACGGGAAAAATATGACGGTAGAAGAGGTTGTTCATGAGGTAGAAAAAGATCAAACTTTCTATTCCCGTTCAGAAGGGGGTGTCACTTTTAGTGGTGGTGAACCACTTATGCAAGCGGATTTTTTAAAAGATGTTTTGCAAGAATGCAAGAAACGCAGCATTCATTCAGCAATTGAAACAACCGCTTATGCCCCATGGAGGGAAGTTCAATCAATTTTTAGAGATTTAGATTATATTATGGTAGATCTGAAACATATGGATGAGGATAAGCATATTGAATGGACTGGTGTGAGCAACAAGAATATTTTAGAAAACTTAAAGAATATTTATGCTGAATTTCCGAACAAACCTATTAAGGTACGGACTCCTGTCATTCCTGGATTTAATGATGAACCGGATACTCTTCTTGCCATCTCAGAGTTTGTAAAAAAAGAATTACCTACGGCTGAGTATGAACTTCTCAAGTATCACCGATTCGGATTAAATAAATATGCTTTTATTGGTAAAGAATATACCATCAATAGAGACGTAGAGCTTAGTGAAAATCGTTTTGAAGAGTTTAAAAATATAGTAAGGTAGGTGTTCATTATGGCCATTATTGATTGTAGATTTAGACCCCATACAGAAAGCATCCTTAGAGGATTAACGGAGAGTCCCATATTTAGAGAAGGACTTCTTGCATCTGGCCTTGATTTAGATGAGTATGTTGCAGGTGCAGAATCTGTGGCTAAAATTTGTAAGGATTTGCGCGCTTTTGGGATTGAAAAAGCTATTTTAGTCGGTAGAGATGCTGAAACGACATATGGATTTAAGCCCAATAATGATGAATTAAAAAAATTTGTTGAAGAAGATCCGCATTTGTTTTGCGCTTTTGCCGGTTTAGATCCACATAAGGGGATGCAGGCAGTACGCACCTTAGATCATTTAGTTAAAGAAGAAGGGTTTGTTGGCGCTGCGACCGATCCGATTTACAATCAGCTACCAATTGATCATGCTAAGTTTTACCCTATTTATGCAAAATGCTGTGAATTGGATATCCCTATTGTCATTACGACTGGTCCAGCCAGGTTTACGGAAGGTACAGTTAGCGCTTTTGCCCATCCGGATCAAATTGACCGTGTCGCTAATGATTTCCCTGAATTAAGAGTAATCGTTAGTCATGGCGCTTGGCCGTATATCAGTGAAATGGTAGGCTGTGCATTCAGAAATAAAAATGTTTATGTAGAATGCTCAGAATATGAAAAGTTTCCTGGCAGTGAAGCTTTCATTGAAGCGGCTAAGGGAATATTGCAAGATCGAGTTGTTTTTGCCAGTGCGCATCCATTTGTTCATTATAAAGATGCTGTAGCATTGTATGATGGATTTGGATTCACTGATGATGTAAAGGAAAAAATTATGTACAAAAACGCAAAGCGGGTTTTAGGACTTTAAGGAAGATCAACAAGGAGACAGTCAATTGACTGTCTCCTTGTTAAAATATAGGATATAGTGGAAAATAGTTGGGCACCAATGGATTTTCAAAAAAGTCTAGAAAAAAGTAGAGCTACAGTGTAAAGTTAAAATTATCACAATGCTGTTATGGCAAATAATAAAGATATCATTTCTTCTAAATGAAGAATTAGATTTTAGAGTTCCTTTAAAGTTTTGACAAAAAATATAGTACAAAAAGTAGGACTGAAAAAATAAAATCGAGTAAGTACGATTGGCTTACTCGATTAAAATTTGACTTCCGAAGAAGGTGACTATGCTATTGTTTATCTTTTTTCTGTGTAGGTTGGTGCTTTAAATCTTTTTGTTCTGTATCATCTTCTAAGGTTTCCTGTATATCTGCATCATCCGGACAAACCATGTCTAAGCCGCCGGTTAATAAAACCCGTTTACGCGCATCTTCACAGCTGACAATTCTATGACGTTTATATTTTTGAAAAAAAGACATAATTTATCATCACCTTTTCATATGAACTATACTTATTATATACCCAATAATGGGAAAAAATAACTAGGTGTTAGCCCCCAAGGCTGTATACTGTATAAGGTTTCAAAAAGAATATGCATGGAGGCAGATTATGAAGATCGAGCAATTGCAATATTTCATTGAAGTTGTTAAAGCAGGCTCAGTAAATGCTGCCAGCAAAAAGGTTTATATTTCTCAACAAAGTCTGAATAAATCATTACATAGCTTAGAAGATGAGCTGGGATTTGATATATTAAATCGTACACGACGAGGTGTTAGTTTAACGAAAGAAGGAGAAGTTGTTTTTAATGCTGCACAAGCGATTGTAGCCCGTTTTGAACAAATGCAAGAGCAGGTGCAGCGCCTAAAGACAGCAAAGAATGATACACTAAAGGGTCGTATGAACATCCATATTTCGCCGATGCTCAGTATTTCAATACTTCCTATGGTCTATGTAGACTATATGCATGCTTATCCTGGGGTGCAAGTGTATTGTCAAGAAAAATACCGAGATGATATTGTTAAAGAGGTTTCTCATCATCCGGGGGATGTGGGATTTGTTTTAGTGCCTAACACGATAGAGGTGTTCTTTAATAATATTCCATCAAATGTTCATATGGAAGAGCTCAACAGCTATCCTATTTTTATGGCAATGTCTCCAAAGCATCCTTTGGCTCACCAGAGATCTCTTTCCGTTCATTCGGTGGCAGAATATCCTTTAATTGTTTATGAAGCAGGTGGATCGAAAGGTATTCATGCCTTTCAGAATATGGGAAATATGCATGTGGTGTTGTCGACTAATAATTATCATATGTGTGAAGAGTTACTACGAGAAGGTCAGACATTAATGTACTCCTATCCTAAATATATTGGAAAACGGGTTTTCTCTGATTTCATACATCTTCCGGTTAATACAAAAGAAGCTCATTTTGAGCTTTATCTTGTTTATAACAAAGAGGCCAGCAATCAGGAAAGACGATTGATAGATAGTTTTAGTGGGATTTTGCAGCAGTATTTATAAGTCAATAAAGAATTAAAAAAAAATTGCTATTTAATGGTGTGTAGAGATGATGGTATCAGATGGCGTTTTAACCGTTACAAATGGAGTCATATTATTTATTATATAAGTTGCGCTTGTTTACCGCGAATAGGCCAAAGCCCCTGCCGGGGTTGCCGGCAGGGGCTTTTTGCTGGGCTTAAACGTTGAATAAAAATTCGATGACGTCGCCGTCTTGAACGACGTATTCTTTGCCTTCCAGGCGTAGTTTGCCGGCTTCACGTGCGCCGGCTTCGCCCTTGTATTGAATGAAGTCGTCGTAGGAGATGACTTCGGCGCGGATAAATCCCCGCTCAAAGTCGGAATGGATTTTACCGGCAGCCTGGGGGGCTTTGGTGCCTTTGGTGATGGTCCAGGCGCGGGTTTCTTTTTCGCCGGTGGTCAGGTAGCTGATGAGGCCTAGCAGTTTATAGCTGGCGGCGATGAGGCGGTCAAGTCCGCCTGAACTGATGCCGAGGGCTTCTAAAAATTCTTGGCGGTCAGCATCGTCCAACTCGGCAATTTCCTGTTCTACCGAGGCGGAGACCACAAAGACTTCAGAACCTTCTCCTGTGGCGTGGTCTTGCACGGCGGAGACGTAGGCATTGCCGTCTGCCAAGTCGTCTTCAGCGACGTTGGCGGCGTACAGCACCGGTTTGGCGGTGAGCAGGTTAAGGTTGTCAATATAGACTTGATGGTCCGGGTTGGCAGGGGTGAAGCTGCGGGCGCTCTTGCCGGCTTCCAGGTGGCTGTGTAGGGCTTTTAGGCAGCTGTCTTCGGCAATCAAGGCTTTATCCTGCGTTTTTTGGCCCTTGGCGGTGCGTTGTAAGCGGCGCTCAACGGCCTCCATATCGGAAAAAATAAGTTCCAGGTTGATGGTTTCAATGTCGCGGACTGGGTCAATGTCGCCGTCAACGTGGATGATGTTGTCGTCGTCAAAGCAGCGGACCACGTGAACGATGGCGTCCACTTCACGGATATGGGAAAGGAATTGGTTGCCCAAGCCTTCGCCCTTGCTGGCGCCTTTGACCAAGCCGGCAATGTCGACGAATTCGATGACGGCGGGTAGGATTTTTTTACTGTTGCTAATGGCGGACAGCTTATCCAGTCGCTCATCCGGCACGGTGACAATGCCAACGTTTGGGTCGATGGTGCAAAAGGGGTAATTGGCCGATTCTGCTCCGGCCTTGGTTAACGAGTTGAAGAGGGTGCTCTTGCCGACATTCGGCAGACCGACAATCCCTAATTTCATCTATACTTCCATCCTTTCAGTCTGGGTAATTTTATCTCTTAGTTATTATAGTGGACGCACCCGGCTTTTGCAATTGCTCCTAGCACTCTGGTGCCTAGGGGGCGGGTAATTTGCCGTTGCAGGGCTTGTTTGCTTTTGATATGATAACCGATGAGAGGAGCGGTAGCGTGAAAAAAACAGTGGAATCGTATTTTAAAACCATCGCTGACTTTCCGACAGAAGGCATCTTGTTTCGGGATGTGACGTCTGTCTTGGGCGATGCGGACGGGTTTAAACTGGCGATTGATGAAATGCTCGGTGCGATTGACGGTGAGGCCATTGATGTGATCATCGGCATTGAGGCGCGGGGCTTCATGTTTGCGCCGGTCTTGGCCTACACCTTGGGCAAGCCCTTTGTGCCGGTGCGCAAGGCGGGTAAATTGCCGCGTGAAACGGTATCGGCCACGTATGCACTGGAATACGGGGAAGCCAGCATTGAGATGCATGCGGATGCCATCTCCCCGGGCGATAGGGTTTTAATCGTTGATGATTTAATTGCCACCGGCGGCACGGCCAAGGCGGCGGCGAATATGGTGGAAGAACTAGGCGGTAAGGTCGCATCGTTCTTATTTTTGGCAGAATTGACTTATTTGGATGGCAGAGAGGTTTTGGGCGATTACAAGGTTCACAGTATTGTCGAGTTTTAAATATTCAATTTAGTTTAGAATATTGCTATTGGGATAAGATACTGTTATAATGTTGGTAAGTCGAAAGGAAATGTGGTGAAATGGAATCACGCCAGGTTGTGGCACCTGGGGTGCAGGTTCGAATCCTGCCGTTTCCTAACGTCGACGCACTCGCCGTATTGATGTGGGTGCGTTTTTTTATTGGTCGGATAAGAGAAAGGGAGGCGCCTGTTGAGGCTGCTATTTATTGGAGATATGGTGGGACCGGCGTCGATTGATTTGGCGGCCATGGCCTTGCGGCGGCTCAAGCGAGACCAGGCCTATGATGCGGTAATCGCCAATGCGGAAAATCTGTCGGTTAAAAATGGGTTATCTGAGTCGGAATACCGGGCTTTGTTGCAAATGGGGGTTGACCTGGTGACCCTCGGCAATCATGCCTGGGACAATAAGGATATTTATAATTACATTGATGAGGCCAAGCGCCTGGTGCGTCCCTTTAATTATCCGCCGGGGACCCCCGGGGTCGGTTGGCGGGTAATGGACACGGGTAAATACCGGCTGGCGGTGGTGTCGGCCTTGGGCAATGCCCTGTGTTCGGCCCTGCCGTCGCCATTTTTGAGCATAGATGCCCTGGTAGACCAGCTTACTGGGGAAGGTATCCGTCATATTGTGGTGGACATTCATGCTGAGGCGACCAGCGAGAAGATCACTTTAGGCTATTATTTAGACGGCCGTGTCAGTGCTGTTTTGGGCACGCATACCCATGTGCCGACGGCAGATGAATGCATTTTGCCCCGGGGAACGGCCTACCAGACCGATGTCGGTATGACCGGGCCATATGAAAGCGTCATCGGCCTGGACATAGGCGTGGCGAAAACACGGTTTACCACCCAGCGCCCGACCCGTTACCGGCAGGCCCCACCATGGCCTGGGGTTTTTAACGCGACTTCTATTGTTTTAAACGGCAGCGGACAGGCGGTTAAGATTAAGCGGCACCGGTACATATTGGATGAAAGAGGAGGCTTATTGTGAACGGCACAGAAAAGGCAACTTTTGTCAACCAAGTCTTTGACACCATTGCCGGCGATTATGACCGGATGAATAGGCTCATGACCTGGGGTATGCTGCCCATGTGGCAGGCGCGGGTGATGCGGCATACGGACTTGCCGGTGGGCGGGCGCGGCCTGGATGTGTGCTGCGGTACCGGCGAGATGGCCTTCCAGATGGCTAAACTTGCCGGTCCTTACGGGGAAAGCGTGGGCGTTGATTTTTCCGATGAAATGCTGGCGGCGGCTGCTGAGAAACAAAAGATTCGCGGCATAGCCAATGTTACCTTTAAAAAAGGCGATGCCCTGGCGCTGCCGGTCTCTACCGGTTCCTTTGACGCGGCCACCTGTGGCTATGCCTTGCGCAATGTGATCGATATTCCGCAGGCCATCCGGGAAATGGCCCGGGCTGTCCGTCCCGGCGGAAAAGTGGTCTGCATTGAGGTCAGCCGGCCCCTCTTCCCGCCGGCCCGGTTATTTTTTAACTTTTATTATTACAAGGCGGTTCCCTGGCTGGGCGATCGCTTGGTCAGCCGGCGCCTTGTCGGTGACCAGTACAGCCCCTACAAATGGCTGGCTGAATCCCTACGCACCTTTCCCAATCGTCGCACCATTTGTCGGTATTATAAAGAAGCCGGCCTGACCGATGTGCGGACCCGGTCTTGCGGATTTGGTGCCACCACCATTTATATCGGCAGAAAGCCGACGGCGGAAGAAGGCTTACAGCGCCCAGCATCCATCCTTGAACGGCTCTTGGCGCCGCTCACTGCGGTGCGCAATAAATGGCTTCGGCCAGGTGGATAAAAAAACACCTGATCAAGCGGGTGCACATTTCCAGAGTTGGAGATATGCACCTGCTTGACAGGTGTTTTTTATTTGCTAGTGGTAGAAGACTGGCTTATTCCGGCTTATTCTTGTCGGCTTGTTCTTCTAAGTCGTAATAGGTCCAAATGCCCACTTCCGATAAGGCCGGGTGGGGCACCATCGTTTCACGCACGGTGCGCCAATTGTGAGGGTTCATGTCGCGCACGAGAGATAGGCTGCGCCATTTTTTGACGTCCGGGCTGGCGATTTTCGGATGAAGGGGAACCAGCGGTGTATCTCCGGCGTTCATCAGGTTGACATAGGGCTGGATGAGGGTGGAGGCGTAAGGCCCAATGGCGTGCATGCCCAAGATGTTGCCGCTGGCTGCGTCAATGACCAGCTTGGCAAAGGCTTTTTGGTCGCTGTCCGGGGTGTAGCCCAGGGCGAATCCTTTGGCCGTTTCATAATAATGCCAGCGGCCAATGCGGACCCGGTGGCCGGCTTTTTCCGCAGCTTCTTCAGACAAGCCGACATCGGCCACCTCCGGGTGGGTATAGGTGACGGCCGGCACATTATCATAACGGGCCCAGCGGCGGTCGGTTTCCGATCTGGACAAGAAATGGTTGTAGGCCAAAATATCCGCTTCGTAATTTGCTTTATGGCGGAACTGGTGGAGTCCGTTGATATCGCCGAAGGCATAGACGCCCGGTACGGAGGTTTCCAAAAATTCGTTTGTGGGAATCCAGCCCCGGTCATTTACAGTGATATCCGTATTTCCCAGGGCCAGCCGGTCGCTGTTGGGCACGATGCCCGGGCAAATGAAGAGCAGGTCGGCCCGAATATCGGTCAGTGAATCATCAGCTCGGTCTCGGATCGTGAGCACGACGCCGTCGCCGTCCGGACGGGCTGAAGGGGTTTCCTTGTTGAGGTAAACGGTGATGCCATCCAGCTTAAAATTGTGCAGCAAGGCAGCGCTTAATTCGGCATCGGATTTCGGCAAGAGGCGGACGTTGTGCTGCACCAGTTGGACCCGGGCACCGAAGGCGCGGAAAATATGGGCAAATTCACAGCCAATGGCGCCACCGCCGATGACGATAACGTCTTTATAGGGTTCAGTCGGCCAGCCTTCTCCAAAGAAATCTTCGCTGGTGGCGTAGGGCACCTTATCCAAGCCCTCGATAGCCGGTACCTTGGTGCGACCGCCGACGCCGACGAAAATTTTCGGTGCGGTGATTTCTTCCGATTCACCGCCGGCATTTAACCGCACTTTTAAACTGTGATTGCCGGTAAAGTAGGCTTCACCCTCGTAGACGTCCAGGTTGTCTTCTTGAAGGTAAAAGTCACGTAGGTCTTTGCTTTCATCAATCTTTTGCCAAACCCGCCGGCCGATGGTCTCCCAATCAACCTCCGGCTTGCCGGCCTTAATGCCCAAGGCCTGGGCATCTTCGATTTCATAAAGACGGTCGGCAGCGGTGACCATCACCTTGGTGGGAATACAGCCACGCGTCAGGCAAGTGCCGCCGAACTTATCCCGTTCGATTTGCGCGCATGAAAGCCCCTTTTTTAGGGCCTCTTCCAAAATAATATTACCGGAACCGGTTCCGATAACGATCACATCGTATTTTTTCATCATATCATCCTCCCGCATACGGATTATATACCCGTTTGGCATGAAATAAACCCCTCCATTTCCCAAGTGACCAGTTGCGGCTACATAGGAAGATGTCGGGGCAGTGGCCCTGGCCGCCTCTTTTGGGGCGGTCCTTGTGACCCAAGGGGCCCTTGTAGTAGAATAAAGTATGGCCGGTAGATCAAAATGGATCCATATTTGGAAGGGGGAAATTGATGACGTCGTTTTTATTCTCCATTTGTGTCTTCAGCACGCCGCTTATTCTTTTGCTGATGGGTGGTCTGTTTTATAAGTTCCCGCCCAAGACAATCAATCATTATTATGGATACCGCACGACGCGGTCCATGAAAACACCTGAAACCTGGGCTTTTGCGCAATGGCATAATGCGCGCCTTATAATCCGTTACAGCTTGACTTGCCTGGCACTCACTTGTTTATGCACCGGATTTTTGCTGACGCGTCCGATAAGTTTAACGGAAAGACAGATGACTCTTGCCTTGGTGGTTATCATCAATTTACAGGTGGTTTTTATGCTGGTTTATTTGCTCAGGACAGAAAAAGCTTTAAAAAAATACTTTGACGGGGATGGCAATCCGCTTTGAACCTACCAGTGGTTTCCCTTTGTCTATCAATAACAAAGCAGCGCCTTTCTTATTCAAGGATGAATAGGAAAGGCGCTGCTTTATTTGTTTTTAAGCTGGATCTAATCGGTTAATTGCACCAGGTGATAGGTTTTCTTGCCCTTGCGGATTTTGAGGCGGGCGTCGCTGTTGAAGTCGCTTTCGTGGACTTGGTACTTGCTGTCGGTGATTTTTTCGTCTTGCAGGCTGATGCCGCCTTGTTCGACGAGACGGCGGGCCTGGCTGACGGAGTCGGTTAATTCCAGGTCTTTGAGCAATTGTAAAAGGCCGTAACCGTCTGTGAAGGCGGTACGAGACATTTTCGTTTCAGGCAGGGCGCCGGCTTCTACAGCGCCGGAAAAGAGGGCCCGAGAAGCTGCTTGGGCTTCTTCAGCGTCGGCTTCGCTGTGAACAAGCTTGGTGATTTCATAGGCCAAGCGTTCTTTGGCGGCATTCATGGCCGCACCGGAAGCGGCCGTGATTTGATCAATTTCATCAATTGGCAGGAAGGTCAAGAGACGGAAACATTTATTGACGTCTGCATCGTCTACATTGCGCCAGTATTGATAAAATTCATAGGGGCTCATTTTGTCGCGGTCCAGCCAGACGGCGCCGCCGGCGGTCTTGCCCATTTTAGTTCCATCGCTCTTGGTTAACAGGTTCATGGTTAAGCCGTAAACGCTTTCCCCCTCAGCTCGACGGACCAGTTCGACCCCGCCGATAATGTTTGACCATTGGTCGTTGCCGCCGAGTTCGAGCCGGCAGCCGTAGTTGCGGTATTGGTATAAGAAGTCGTAGCTTTGCATGACCATGTAATTTAATTCGGTGAAGGTCAGGCCGACTTCTAACCGGGTCTTATAGCATTCTGCCGCAAGCATACGGTTGATGGAAAAATGATAGCCGATGTCGCGCAAAAATTCGATGTAGTTTAGCTCGCGGAGCCAATGGGCGTTGTTCAGGCATAAGCCCTTGTCATCGCCAAATTCAATAAAGCGTTCGGCCTGTTTTTTGAAATTGGCACAGTTCTGGTCGATTTCTTCAATGGTCATCACCCGTCGCATATCGCTGCGGCCGGACGGATCGCCGACCATGCCGGTGCCGCCACCGAGCAGGACAATCGGCCGATGGCCCATCAATTGTAGCTGGCGCATGACCATAAACATAATAAAATGGCCTACATGAAGGCTGGATGCAGTCGGGTCAAAGCCGCAATAAAATGTGACACGTTCTTTTGAAAATAAATCGCGTAATTCATCCGGATGCGTGGACTGGGCAATATAGCCACGCTCTTGTAATACGTCATAAGCGTTTGGTGTCCCCATGATTACCTCCTGGTCTTTATGCAGTGATTTCGTATTATCTTACATCCTTTTACGCGCTTTTGCAAGTCAGGAAGAGCCTAGGCGGTGCTCCAAGCTGAGCAAGTATTCTTTGCGGGCCAGTCCGCCGCCATAACCGCCCATCTTCCCGTCGGCGCAAATTACACGATGGCAGGGAATGATGATGGAAATCGGGTTATGGTGATTGGCGCCGCCAACGGCGCGGCTGGCTTGTGGATTTTTAACGGCGAGGGCAATATCCTTATAGCTGGCCGTGCGGCCGTAAGGAATGGTGCTTAGGGCTTGCCAGACCGACAATTGAAAGGGGGTCCCGAGCAGCTGCAGGGGGAGGGTGAACCGGCGCAAACGGCCGGCAAAGTAGGCAGATAATTCTTGGCGAAGCGGGGCGGTCAGCGGGGATTCTGTCGATTTGACGGTCAAGCTGTGGCGGCTGGCGTAGTGGCGGGCATCGTCAGACCTATAGCCGAGGTAGAATAAGGCCTGGCTATCGGTTAAGGCATAGAGCGTCCCAATGGGCGAGGCGATGGTAAAAAAAGACAGCGGTTCGGACATGGTCGGCCTCCTTATAAAAAAAGCCCCGTGCAGGGCACGAGGCTGTAAGAGAACTACAAGAGGTTAAGCCAGGGCGGCAACAATATCATCAACCAAGCGGTCGAGTTCTTGCCAGGTTTCATCGGTCGGAGCAAAACGGCATTTGACGCTTTCACCGGCCTGCTTCATTTTGAGTCCGGTCAACCGGTCGTTCAGTTGGCCGCAAGCTTCCCCGGTCCAGCCATAGTCGCCGATGGTGGCAAAGGATTTCCCTTTTGCATTGACGGCATCAATAGAGGAAATAATATCCCAGACCGGCTTCAGGGCAGCCCGGTTGATGGTAGGGGACCCGAAGACCAAGGCGTCAGCGGAAAGATGGGGCATGAGGCTTGCCTCATCATTTTTAATGATATCGGCAATGAAGACATCCAGGCCCTTCTCTTCCAATTTTCCAGCCACATACTGGCACATGCCCCGGGTAAAACCGTAGGCGGATACGTAGAAGATGGCTACGGATTTTTTGGCGCCGGCAGCGGGTTCAGCGCTCCATTGACGGTATTTTTCCAGGGCTTCTTTTAGATAAGCGGTGCCGTAAGTCGGCCCGTGAGAGGGGCAGACCACATCGACATCCAATGTTTCTACATAAGCCAGGGCGTTGCGGACAGCAGCCGGGAAGGGGCCCATAATGCTGCGGTAGTAGTTTTCAAATTCAATATCATAGAGCTCTTTTTTGACACAGGTTTCCAGCCGTTCCGTCGGTTCGCAGAAATGGGAGCCTAAGAAATCACAGGGGAAGAGCGCCTTGAGTTCCGGGCAGTAGGTAATCATGGTATCCGGCCAATGGACATTGGGCGTGGTTTTAAAGACCAGACGGCGGCCGCCGAGGTCCAGAGTATCTTCGCCCTTGACCACCTGCGAATTAAAATCGCGGTTGGTGATGACTTTTAAATTGTTAATGGCGGCTACGCTGCCGATGATGGTAACCTTTGGATTCTTATCTAAGAATGCGGCGACGGCATAGGAGTGGTCCGGTTCGGTATGGTTGATGACCAGGTAATCAATGCTGTCCAGGGGAGTGATTTCTTCAATATGGTCAAACCAAATGTGCTCAAACCCGCTGTGGGAGCCGTCAATCAAGGCTTTCTTTTCATCGCCGAGGACAAGATAAGAACCATAAGTGGTACCAAATTTGGTGGCCATAATAATATCGAATACGCGTAAAGTTGGGTTCTGAACGCCGACGGAATATAAATTGTCTTTTAATTTTTTCATGTAATCCTACCTTTCTTTATGAACGATTGACCGGACGCTAACGTATTATGTTCGCTTCAGTTATATACCCATGGCCGGGGCCTTTAAACGCTGTGCGCTGCTACATTAAGTAAATTATACCGATAAATGCAGCAGCTGACAAGTCTTACAAGGGCTTTTAAGAAAAGGGGCTGGACTGCCGATAATAAATGAGAAAAATATGGAGAACAGGTCGAGAAATATTGCACAATCTTTTATTATTGGGTATTATTTATGTAATAAAGTCTAGTTGGTGAAAGAAGGTGCAACATTGAAAACGCAAAAAATACCTGAAGCGACCATTACGCGTTTATCGGTGTATTCGCGATTCCTTGCGGAAGTGGAGGCTTCCGGGATTATCAGTATTTCCTCAGGCGAGATTGCCGAGGGAACAGGCGGTACGCCGGCGCAGGTGCGCAAAGATTTGGCTTATTTTGGGGATTTTGGAACCCGGGGTGTCGGGTATAATGTGGACAGTTTGAACATTGCCATCAAAAAAATTCTTGGTGTGGACAACCCCTGGCGGATGATTTTAATTGGTGCCGGTAATTTAGGGTCTGCACTGGCGCATTACTCGGGTTTTCGCAACCGTGGTTTTGACATCGTGGCCGTTTTTGACAATGATATTCGTAAGGTGGGGATGACCCTATCCGGTCTGCCGATTTTACCAATCGGTGAGATGCCGGCTTATATTTTAGAAAATGATATCCAAATAGCCATTATTACCGTGCCCGGTCAAGCCGCTCAGGATGTGGCGGATGAACTGGCTGAAACAGCGATTTCAGGGGTTTTGAATTTTTCCCCGACCAGTTTGAGCATGCCAAAGGGCATTTCCGTGCGCAATATTGATTTGACGGTCAATTTAGAGGTCCTGAGCTTTGTAATCACCAACCATGATTTTCTGACCGGAGGCGATGTTGTCGAATGATGCCCTTGGTGCTTGCGTCCACATCGCCCCAACGAAAGGCCTTGTTGACACAATTGGCGCTTTCGTTTACGGTGACGACACCGCTTTTACCGGATGAAACCCTCGATGCCGCGCTGGATTTTGATGCGGCCTTGGCTGATTTAGCGGTGCGCAAGGCAAAGAGTGTGCGGACCGCTTTTCCTGATGCGGCCATTATCGGTTGTGATACAATGGTGGTGGTAGACGGCCAGCCCTTGGGCAAACCGCAAAATAAAGCGGTGGCGCGAGACATGCTCAAGCGTTTGTCCGGTCGGCAGCATGAGGTCAAAAGCGGCTGTGCTTTACTCCTGCCTGACGGTCGCGTCTTTAGCGAAACAGTGACCACCCAAGTACAAATGGCCCTTTTGCCGGAGCGCCTTATTGAGGCCTATTTATTAACCGAAGAAAGCCGTAACCGTGCCGGCGGATATGCCATCCAGGGTCGCGGTGCCGCTTTGATAGAAAGCATTTGCGGTTCGTATACAAATGTAGTGGGCATGCCGCTGGAAGTCTTGAGTCGCTGGCTTTATTGCATTGGAGAGGAGCCCTTCGGCTATGACAGAGGAACGCTTAAAGGTTAAATCAATGCCCTTAGAATTGCGGCCCCGGGAACGGTTGCAGCAGTTTGGTGCCCGGGCGTTATCGGATGCTGAGCTTGTGGCCATTCTTCTAGGCAGCGGCACATCTCGATATAATGTGGTTGATCTTGCCGGCCTACTGCTTAGTCAAGCGGGCGGCCTGGTCAGCTTGAGCCACTTGACCTATGAAGAAATCACCAGCTTGGAAGGCATCGGGCCGAGTCGCGCCTGCACGGTCCTGAGCGTTATTGAGCTGGCGCGGCGGCTGGCCCTTTTAGATGCCGGCGGGCTGGCAACTACCATTGGCGGTAGTGCCGATGCGGCGCGTTATTTTATTGATTTAGCGGTCCATCGCGGTCAGGAAAATTTTATGGTCATTTACTTGGACAACAAGCATCGCGTTGTGGAAAAGAAAGTGGTCTTTATGGGAACGTTAAATGAGGCTCATGTCTACCCTCGTGATGTTTTTCACTATGCGGTCCGCCACAATGCTTCTTGCATAATCTGCGGTCACAACCATCCCAGTGGCGATTTGACCCCCAGCCGTGCAGATGACCAATTGACTGAGCGCCTCCTTGCGGCGGCAGACTTATTGGGAATTGATTTGCTGGACCACATCATCGTTGGGCATGAGGGCCTGACGTATTATTCTTATAGGGAACACGGGCGAGTATTTACGTCCAGTTAGGAGGGGGTCGTATGGCACGAATCACGGTTGTTGAAGATGAAACAGCCATTCGGGAGCTGATACGGTTAAATTTAGAGTTGGCCGGCTATGAGGTGCAAGAGGCCAAAGACGGCCTGGAGGGCCTAAACCTCATTCGCAACGGTTCAACAGATTTAGTGCTGCTGGACATTATGATGCCAAAGATGGACGGGTATACGCTTTTAGAAGAGTTAAAGAAAAACAATATCGCCGTGATTTGCCTGACGGCCAAGGATTCGGTCCGCGATAAGGTCAAAGGCCTTGAACTCGGCGCAGACGATTATATGACCAAGCCGTTCGACAGCATGGAGCTTTTGGCGCGGGTCAAGGCGGTTTTGCGACGCACCGGCGTGGACAAGGCGAGTGACGTAGCCAAAGCGGTCAGCTATCGGGATATTGTTTTAGAACCCGACCAGCACCGGGTCAGTAAAAACGGCCAAGAGGTGCCCTTGACCTTAAAAGAGTTTGAACTTTTGGCCTATTTAATTGACCACAAGGGCAATGTTCTCACCCGCGAACAATTGCTCAGCCAGATTTGGGGCTATGATTATGAAGGCAATACGCGGACCGTTGATATGCACGTGCAGCGGTTGCGGACCAAACTGGCCCTGGATACCATCAAAACGGTGTATAAAGTGGGCTACAGACTGGAGGAATAATGCGGTTTTCAGTCAAACTGGTGCTCATCTGTGAGGCTATTTTTATTGCGCTGACGGTGGTTATTTCTGCGACTATTGGCACCATGGCCTATGAAGAGACGCGCCAAGGAGCCATCGAAGGCTATATATATGAAGCGGGGAATATCCTCAACAATATCAACCTCTACCTTTCCGAGCAGAATTCCTTTGCCGATTCTGCTACAGGTATCGTGGATATTTTCAGCAAAGACGGGCTGGCCATAGAGGTATACGATGCCAAAATGCATCGACTTGCTGCCAATACGGAAGGGTTGGAAAAAATAAAGCGCCCGGAACTGAAAGCCGCACTGCGCAACAGCGGACGTCAGACCTTTGTCTTGCGCCGTGACAGCCGCGGGCGGTATTTGGCTTTTTTTAGCCAAAATTTGGAACGGGAGGATGAGAGTCTCCTCATAACCGTGGTGAAAGATATTTCCGATTTAGACGTGCAGCGGCGCGCCACCTATGTGGTTGCCGGGCAGGCCTTGGTTGTGGGGAGCATCGTCGTTGCCGTGTTGATTTGGTTGGTTACGAGCTTCTTAACCCGACCGATTCGCGCGCTCAATCGGGCATCCGCTAGGATTGCTTCCGGTGATTACAGCGAACGGGTGCCGGTTTCAACGCAGGATGAATTTGGAGACTTGGCCCAGAGCTTTAACATTATGGCGGCAGCGGTGGAAGACAACATTGCCGAACTGGAAGAGCGCAATGAAGCCCAATCTCAAATGATGGATAACTTAACCCACGAATTGCGCACACCACTGACGTCAATCATCGGTTATGCAGATCTCTTGCAGCGGATGCCTTACGATGAAGCCACCTTTACCAAGGGGCTGGGCTATATTTACAGCGAAGGGCAACGCATGCTCAATTTAAACAAGACCCTGGTGGATTTGACCTACACCCGTCATGGTGCCATTGTCTTTGAAGCGGTGGATTTTTTGCCAATTGCCCGGGATGTGTGCAGCCTGATTAACCTACGCGCTGAAGAGAAAGGCGTTTCAGTCTTCCTTTGTGAGGCACCACTGACCATGGATGTCGCACCGGAATTGATGCGCAGTCTGCTCACCAACCTTTTGGACAATGCCCTGAAGGCAACGCCTGCCGGCGGTCGCATTGCCTTATATGCGGAAGCAGTCGGTGACCGCGTCAATATTGTCGTTAGGGACACCGGCAAGGGCATGACGACTGACCAGTTGAGCAAAATTACAGAGCCTTTTTACCAGGTGGAACGGTCCAGAAATCGCAGTGACGATCCCTTTGCAGGTTTGGGGCTGGGCTTGGCCATTGTTAAACAAATTGTAGACAAGCATCACGGCAGCATTCGCTTTGAGAGCGCCCCGAATCAAGGAACAAAAGTATGTGTCCTATTGCCCCGTCACCAGGTACCCGCGACAAAAGGGGAAAATCTCCCGGATGACAAGTGATATAAAACGGGGTAGACTGCTTTTATGAGCCATATATGACAATAAAAGTGCAAAAAGATAGAATTTCCACAAAAATGTACTGCAAAAATCTTTGAAGAGTGCTATGATTAAATCAGTTTATAGGCTTTTTGTAAAAGCGCTATTCATTGGAATAGGAAGAGGAGGAAGTGCGGATGAAAACCATCAAATCAGTTTTGGTCGCCAACCGCGGCGAAATTGCAATTCGCGTGTTCCGAGCTTGTAAAGAGCTTGGCATTCGATCCATTGCCATTTACTCTGAGGAAGATAAAAACTCGTTATATCGTACAATGGCTGATGAATCGTATCAAATCGGTAAAGGGAAGCTGCCGGTTGATGCGTATTTGGATATTGCTGAAATTATCGCCCTGGCCAAGGCCAAAGGGGCTGACGCCATCCACCCGGGTTACGGGTTTTTAGCGGAAAATGCTGAGTTTGCCGAATACTGCGAACGGGCCGGCATTATCTTCATCGGGCCGACCCATGAGATGCTGAACGCCTTGGGGGATAAAATTCAGTCGAAAATTGTCGCCAAATCGGTCAATGTGCCGACCATTCCCGGGGTTGAAAAACCGGCGCTTAACCTGGAAGAAGCGCGAGAATACGCCAATATTTGTGGCTATCCGGTGATTTTGAAGGCCGCTGCCGGCGGTGGCGGACGCGGGATGCGGGTGGTCAACCGGGAAGAAGACCTGGAAAATGAATACTTGAGCGCTTGCAATGAAGCCAAAAAAGCCTTTGGGATTGGGGATGTTTTCGTTGAGAAATTCATCGCAGAACCGAAGCACATTGAAGTGCAGGTATTAGGTGACAATTATGGCAACTTGGTGCACCTATTCGAACGGGACTGTTCCATTCAACGTCGTCACCAGAAAGTCATTGAATTTGCGCCGTCCCTCATCCTAACCGATGACCAGCGGGAAGCCATCTGTAAGGATGCTTTGAAAATTGCCGGTGCAGTGAATTACCGCAACGCCGGGACCGTGGAATTTTTGGTGGACCACACCGGCCAGCATTATTTTATTGAAATGAACCCCCGTATCCAGGTGGAGCACTGCGTGACAGAAATCATCACCGGCATTGATATTGTGCAGGCACAAATCCGCATTGCGGACGGGTCTCGGCTCGATTCTGAAGAAGTCGGCATTGCTGATCAGGACAGCATTCACGTGCGCGGCTATGCCATCCAATGTCGTGTGACAACGGAAGATCCGGTCAACCATTTTGCACCGGATACCGGGACCATTGAAGTTTACCGGTCCAGCTCCGGTAACGGGATCCGCTTGGACAGCGGTAATGCCTATACGGGTGCTTACATCAGCCCCTTTTACGACAGCCTCTTGGTTAAAATTATCGCCTACAGCAATACCTTTGGCAGCACGGTGGATAAGGCCATTCGCTGCCTGCGTGAAATGAAAATCAAAGGTGTCAAGACCAACATTGCCTTTTTAATCAATGTTCTCAACACCCAGGAATTTAGAAAGGGCCAGTGCGATACCGGTTTTATCAGCCGCACACCGGAACTTTTTGATATTCGCAAGAGCAATGACAAAGAACTGAAAGTCCTGACCTATTTGGCCAATAAAGTGGTTAACGAAAACAAAGGCAGCAAGCCGTCCTTTGATGTGCCGGTGGTGCCTAAGTTTGAAGCGCCTGAACAACCGCTTTACGGCACTAAGCAGCTCTTAGATGAAAAAGGGCCGCAAGGTTTGTGCGATTGGGTTCTGAATCAGAAAAAACTCTTGATCACAGATACCACCCTGCGCGATGCCCACCAGAGTTTGGTGGCCACGCGCATGCGGACCAATGATATGCTGAACATTGCACCGGCCCTTTCCGTACTGGGAAAAGACTTGTTCAGCTTGGAAATGTGGGGCGGTGCCACCTTTGATACAGCCTACCGCTTTCTGAAAGAAGATCCCTGGGACCGCTTGATTAAATTGCGGGAACAGATTCCAAATATCCTCTTCCAAATGCTCTTCCGTGGCGCCAATGCAGTGGGCTACAAGAGCTATCCGGATAATGTTATCCGTCAATTTGTACAAGAATGCGCCAAAGGCGGCATTGATATTTTCCGCATTTTCGATTCCTTGAACTGGATTGAAAGCATGAAGGTGTCCATTGACGAAGCGCTTAAGACCGACCGCTTGGTAGAAGGCTGCCTCTGCTACACCGGGGACATTACCGATAAAACGCGCACCAAATATGATTTGGATTATTTTGTCGCCAAGGCCAAAGAACTAGAAGGCTTAGGCTGCCATATGATCGGGATTAAAGATATGAGTGCGCTCTTGAAACCGCAAGCTGCCTATGAACTGGTGACGGCATTAAAAGAAAATGTTAAAATCCCCATTCATCTGCACACCCACGATACCACCGGCAACGGCGTTGCAGCCCTGCTCATGGCTGCACAGGCCGGTGTAGATATTGTCGACTGTGCCTTTAACGCCATGGCCGGCTTAACCAGCCAACCGGCCTTGAACTCTCTGGCAGCGGCGCTGATCAACTCCGACCGCGATACCGGTCTGGATACGGATGATATGCAGAAACTTTCCGATTACTGGCAGAATGTACGACCGATTTATGCCCAGTTTGAGTCAGGCTTAAAATCCGGTTCAGCGGAAATCTATAAGTATGAGATCCCGGGTGGCCAATATTCCAACTTGAAGGCACAAGTGGAAAGCTTTGGCTTAGGCCACCAGCTTGACGAAGTCAAGGACATGTATGCGGATGTCAACCGGATGCTGGGCGATATTGTCAAGGTAACGCCGTCGTCTAAAGCGGTTGGTGATATGGCCATCTTCATGGTACAAAACGGTTTGACCCCGGACAATATTTATGAAAAAGGGAAAAACCTGGACTTCCCAGATTCCATTGTGTCCTATTTTGAGGGCATGATGGGGCAACCGGAAGGCGGCTTCCCACCGGAATTGCAAAAGATTGTCTTAAAAGACCGCAAACCCATCACTTGCCGTCCCGGCGAATTGCTGGATCCGGAAGATTTTGAAGCGGATATGGCGCATATCCGGGAAGACCTGGGCGTTGAAGCCGATATGCGTGAAGCCGTCAGCTATGCCCTGTACCCGAAAGTTTACGATGATTATTGGAAGAGCCTGGAAAAAGACGGGGACTTGTCCAACATGTCCAGTGAACTTTTCTTCCATGGACTGGTTGAAGGCGAAAGCGGCGATGTTGCCCTTGAAGAAGGGAAGGTTCTCTCCGTTAAGCTGATTGAAGTGAAAGATGCTGATGAAGAAGGCAACTCCCATGTGACCTTTGAAGTGAACGGGGCTCGCCGTGTGGTCAGCGTTTTGAACCAAGTGGCCACCAAGAGCCTTGAAATTGTTCGCAAGCCGATCGCCGACCCGGACAATCCGTCTCACGTCGGGGCCAATATCCCCGGTACCGTCATTAAGATTAATGTTAAGGAAGGGGACGAAATCAAAGAAAACGATCCCCTGATGGTGCTTGAGGCCATGAAGATGGAAACCAATGTATTGGCACCCCGTGACGGTGTCATCCATCGTATTTTTGTAAGTGAAGGCGGTCAAGTGGAAGCAGGCGAGTTAATCGCTGAATTGGAAGACTGATTTATAGCATAGGTAGACGTCGGATGCCAGCATCCGGCGTCTTTTTGCGTGGAGAAGGCTTACCAAGGGGGCGGGGCTGTGGTAAAATGAACACAATATGGATTATGCCGGATAGGAGGTGGGCAGATGGCTGATCAGGACAGAGGAAAATATATTTTTTACCTTGGCATGGGGCTCTGGTTGCTTGCCGCCATCCTAAAACTGGTTGACCAAAGCACCCTGCTGGGCTTAGCGGGTTTGTTGGTCTTGTTTGTCGCAGTCCGCAACAGCTGGGCCCTGTACCGATATGTCAAGACCGGAGCACCTCAAATCAAGTTGAAGCGGCTTATTGAGCAAATGGGTTTGCGCCGTGGCCTTATTTTTTATGCGGTGTTTTTTGTCGGCATCCTATGGTTGTGTGGCGGTCTGATGGTTTTCTACGGTTTGATTCTGGACTGGGCTTAATTTAAAAAAAGGAGGTGGGAACATGCAAAAAAGATGGCAGTTAAAAGATGTCTCTGACAAAACGATTGACCAGTATGCTGAAACGGCAAAGGTGTCCAGGCATGTGGCCCGCCTCTTGTATAATCGCAATATTCCGGCGGAAGCGGCCCAGTCTTTTTTAGCGGCAGACTATACCGACTTGTCCGATCCGTCGGCCTTATATAATTTGGATCCGGCAGTTGACCTAATTGGGGCAGCCATTGATGAAAACCGGCCAATGGTCGTTTACGGGGATTATGATGTGGACGGCATGAGTGCTGCAACGCTCTTGTCTGAAGCCTTGCGCAGCTTAGGAGGTCAGGTCTCCGTTTATATTCCGTCCAGGTTGGAAGAAGGGTACGGGCTGAACCCGGAAGCGCTCGAGACCATTTTTTCGGCGGAGGACCCCTTGTTAATCACTGTGGATACGGGCATCGCTGCGGCTGATGTATTGGCGCCCTTTATCGCAGAGGGCAGGGACATTATCGTGACCGATCACCACATGCTGCCGGAAAAATTGCCGGATTGTCTGATCATCAACCCTAAATTTCATCCGGAAACAGAAGCCTTCGGTCAACTGTGTGGTGCAGGGGTCGCCTTTATGCTGGCTTGTGGCCTGTTTCGGCGGGCTGGCCGGCCGACAGAGGACCTGGATGCCTATGTGGCCTTGGCCGCACTGGCGACGGTGGCGGATATTGTGCCCTTGCTGGGGGATAATCGCCGCATTGTGAAGCGCGGGTTGACGGTTCTGAACCACCGTCCCCGACCGGGCATTGCAGCCCTTATGGAAGCGGCTCATTTGACGCCCGGAAAGTTGCGCGCGGAGCATATCGCCTTTCAACTGGCGCCCCGGCTCAATGCGGCCGGTCGCCTAGATAAAACAGATCTGGCTTTGGCACTCCTCCGTGCCGATAACAGCGCAAGGGCGCGTGAAGCGGCAGGGGCCTTGGATGACTTGAACAGGGAACGTAAGGCCATGGAAGAGCAGGCTTTTCAGGCGGCCTTGACCCAGATTACAGAGCTGGCGCCGAAAAGCATCGTCGTCTGCGGAGATGACTGGCATGCAGGCGTCATTGGCATTGTGGCGTCACGTTTAATGGAACGCTATGGCGTACCGGCGGTGGTTTTAACGCTTAAACAGGAAGAAGGCAGTTTAACCGGTTCGGCTCGGGCGCCGGAAGGCTTTGACTTGTATGCCCACCTGTCGGTAGTTCAATCGACCCTGGTCCAGTTTGGCGGCCATGCCAAAGCGGCCGGCTTGACGGTGGCCCAGGATAAATTGGCTGATTTTCGTGCGGCCTTTCAAGAAGAATGTGTAAAAAGCGCTCAGGCATGGTATGGAAAAGATACTTTGAGGATGGATGCGATTTTACAGCCGGCAGACATTGATGAGGACTTGTGGCAGGCCTTGGAAGCCTTAGAACCGACCGGCTGCGGGAACCCGGTGCCAACCTTTGCTTTTGTCGGGCAAAATGAGCTGAATGCCCGCCCTTGCGGCAAAGACGGCGCCCATTTGCAGTTGCTTCTGCCGGCGCCCCAAGGCGATATTCGCGGTATTGCCTTTCGTCGTGGCCCTGATGCGCGAGGCTGCAGTAGCAGACCACAGGATATTTTATTTAACGTTAATCGATCTACTTTTCGCGGACAAGATCGCCTTGAACTGATGGTGCGGGATATTCGGCCCGCTTTTTTGGCAGATGATCCCTTGGATGACCTGCTTTATCTTCATGGTGAGGCGCATCTACAGGAAAGGCCCTATGCGGATATCGGTGAGGCGAGGACCTTTTACACCAAAGTCGCCGGTGTGAGCTTCGATGACCGGCAAGCCATTCTTTCGCAACTGAAAGCACCGCAAAGATTGACCCTACAGCCGGAACCGGAGAACCCCCACGATGTCAATGCCCTGGCCTTGCTGGCATCAGAGGGTAAAATTGGTTACCTAAATCGGGACCTGGCCGCCGTCTTGGCCCCCTTGATCCGGGCCGGACGCCGTTATGCGGTAGACTTGACCGCTGTCACCGGCAGCGGCGAATCCTTATACGGTGCAAATATAAAATTGACATGGATGGATGAAGCGATCGCCGACCAGGCTGCCGGATTGTCCAAACCCGGCAGGCCGATGGGCGCTCTTGAAGCAGCTTCTGTCTTGTTGGATGGCGGAAGGCTTTTTCCGACTCAAGAACAAGCGCTTGAAGCCCTGGCCGATGGGTCTGACTTGACCCTGATCATGGCCACCGGTCGGGGGAAATCTTTGGTTTACCGGGCCCAAGCGGCGGCCAAAGCCTTGCAGGAGGGGGCCATGACAGTGGTTTTTTTCCCGCTGAAAGCCCTGCTTAAGGATCAATATCGGAGCCTGTCTACAGCCATGGCGCCTTTCGGGATTCCCGTCTATGAAGCTTACGGAGACCTTTCCGGTCGTCGTCGCATTGACCTTTTTGGTGCCCTGGCCGATGGCCGGGCAGATATTGTTTTAACCACACCGGAATTTTTCCTGGCCCATGAAAAGGCCTTTACCCAGGGCGCCAAACCTATCGGCTTTTGGGTCTTGGACGAGGCCCATCATTTGCAGGATCGCCGGGCTGGTTACCGGCATTTGAAAAACTATCTGGCCGATGCGCCGGGGCAAGTCTTGGCCCTAACAGCAACCTTGCCCGATGCAGCTGCCGCTGCCTGCCGTGAGCTGCGCCCTCAAATGCAGTTCATGGCAGACCGTGCGCCACGGACCAACTTACAGTTGGTCGATCACCGGGGGATTGGTCAGAAAAACCGCTATTTGCTGCGGCTGGCCCTGTCCGGGCAAAAAACCCTTTGCTATGTGAACAGCCGCAAGCAGGCCTTAGAAATCGCCAAGAAACTCCGCTTGAATTTACCCTACAGCTTGCGGCATACGGTGGGCTATTACCACGGCGGTTTAAACCGCAAAGCGCGCGAGTGGTTGCAAGGGGAATTTGAAAAAGGAAACTTGCGCCTGCTCGTGGCCACCACTGCTTTTGGAGAAGGCATTAACCTTCCGGATGTGCGCCATGTGGTCCTCTACCACCTGTGCTTTTCAAAGGAAGCCTTTAACCAGCTGGCCGGTCGGGCCGGACGGGATGGTAAGGAAGCCTACATCCACCTGATTTATGGTGAACGAGACCAGGCCGTCAATGAACTGATTCTCTCACGCACCTGTCCGAATCGCAGCACCCTGGGCAAGGTCTATCAATTGATCTGCCGTCGTCTGCGCAAAGGGCCGGATAAATTGAGGGGGGACCTTTTGCAAGCGGCCCCCGGCGAGGACTTTTCCTACGAAACCTTACGGTTAAGCAAGCGCATTTTCGGCGAATTGGGCTTGCTGGACCGGCGGGAAGCGGACGGTCGCTATAGCCTGGCGGCTGTTGAGGAGAAAAAATCCCTGACCGATTCGGCCACCTATCAGGAGGTGGCCAACGAACGGAAAGATTATGATATTTATTTAACGACAGCTTTTGATAAGGATTTGGCCAACTTGAGTGCTCAGGTACAATCGCCTGTCCTGCCAAATGCCACATATTTTGAAGGAGGTGGTCCCGATGACTGATTCAGTCCGGTTTAAAGATCTGATCGATGCCGTCAATTTAACCAATCCGGATGCGGATTTCGCTTTTTTACAAGATGCTTACTGGTTTGCTGAAGAATTTCATCAGGGTCAATATCGAAAATCCGGAGAGCCGTATATTACCCACCCGCTTCATGTGGCCATTTTATTGGCAGAATTGGGGCTGGATGACCGGGCCATTGCAGCGGGCCTTTTGCACGACGTGGTAGAGGATACCGGTTGTACCACGCGCGGCCTGGTGGACCATTTTGGGGAAGAAGTGGCCTTCTTGGTTGAGGGCGTCACCAAGTTGGACCAATTGTCCTGTGTTTCCAGGGAAGAACGTCAGCTGGAAAGCTACCGTAAAATGTTCGTGGCCATGGCCCAGGATATTCGGGTCATCATCATTAAGCTGGCCGACCGTCTGCACAATATGCGTACGATGGAATACCAGGCCCCGGAAAAACAGGCCCGCATTGCCCGTGAAACGCTGGAAATTTACGCCCCCATTGCAGACCGCTTGGGGATTATTCGCTTAAAATGGGAATTAGAAGATTTATCTTTACGATATTTGGAGCCGGACGTCTACTACGATTTGGTCAATCGCATTTCCATGAAGCGGCAGGAACGGGAAGCCTATATTGATGAGGTCATCAACGATATTTCTGCGGAATTGAAAAAACGCAAGCTGTATTTTGAAATTGGCGGACGGCCGAAGCATTTTTACAGCATTTACCGCAAGATGAAAAAGAAAAATAAAGATCTGGATGAGATTTATGATCTGATTGCTATCCGCGTCTTGGTCAATACGGTACAGGATTGTTATGTGGTCTTGGGTGTGGTGCATTCACTTTGGAAACCGGTGCCCTTACGCTTTAAAGATTACATCGCCATGCCTAAGCCGAACATGTACCAGTCCTTACACACGACGGTCATCGGCCCCCGTGGCGAGCGGTTTGAAATACAAATTCGTACCTTTGAAATGCACCAAGTGGCAGAATACGGGGTTGCCGCCCATTGGCTTTACAAGGAAAGCGGCGGCAGTGACCAAAGTACCGATGTCAACCAGTTGGACTGGATTAAGCACTTAAAAGAGCTGCAAGATGATGCCGATGACAGCAAGGAAATGTTAGAAAACATCAAGCTGCAACTGTTCTCAGATGCGGTGTTTGTGTTTTCGCCCCAAGGGGAAGTTTATGAATTGCCCCAAGGGTCTACGCCGATTGACTACGCCTATCGTGTCCATACGGAGATTGGCAACCAGTGCGTCGGTGCCAAGGTCAACAACCGCATTGTGCCTTTTGATTATCAGTTGAAAAATGGGGACAGTGTGGAAATTTTACGCTCGAAAAACAGCAAGGGTCCCAGCCGGAACTGGCTGAACATCGTCAAGAGCCCTCAGGCGAAAAATAAAATTCGCCAGTGGCTAAAGAAAAATAAACGGGAAGAAAATATTGAACGTGGCGAGGACTTATACAAGAAGTCCTTAAAATATTTGGGCTTGGATGAGGGCATTTTCGGGAAAACGGAGAACATCAACCGCATTTCCGGGAAAATGGGCTATAACACAGCGGATGACGTTTTTTGCGCCCTAGGCATCGGCGGTATTTCCACCAACCAGGTCATCAACCGCTTGCGCGAGGAATTTAAAGATGAGTTAAAAGCACCACGTGAAGACGCGCCGTCTCAAGCATCGGGAACCCCTAATTTGCAGCCACAAGTGCAAAAAACCCACGTTGAAGAGTCGGGGAAAAGTTTCGGTGGTGTGGCTATTTCCGGTACGGCGGATGTAAGCGTACGCTTTGCCAATTGTTGCAAACCGGTGCCGGGCGATCCCATCATCGGCTATATTACCCGTGGCCACGGGGTGACCGTGCACCATGCGGACTGCCCCAATATTTTAAAACTTCCTGAAAAAGAGCGTGCCCGTCTGACCCCGGTCAAATGGCAGGGCTATGAAGATTCTCTTTTCAAAGTGGAACTTTCCGTCGAGGCTTTCGATCGCCCGAAAATCACTCCAGAAGTGATGGCGCTCATCAATGATGCAAACGTGCATATTTTATCCATTACATCGCGGGTACACAATTACATGGCGGTGATGGACATCACTTTAGAAGTAGAAGACATTCACGAACTGCAAGTGGTCATGGATAAGATTTCCAGCATACCGGACGTCTTTCAGGTCCGGCGGCAGTTTTCGCGAAAGGGGCAATGATATGCGGGCTTTGGTGCAACGGGTCAGTCAGGCCCGGGTGGAGGTTGACGGTGACCAAGTCGGCGCCATCGGGACCGGGCTTTTGGTCTTACTGGGGGTGACCCACGCCGATACAGCAGAGGACAGCCGGTGGTTGGCGGATAAGGTAGCGCATTTGCGCATTTTTGAGGATGAAGACGGTAAAATGAACCGGTCTGTTTTGGACATTGGCGGGGCGGTTTTGGCTGTATCCCAGTTCACCTTGTACGGTGAAACCCGCCGCGGTCGCCGCCCCTCTTTTACAGAAGCGGCGCCGCCGGAAGCGGCCGATGCCTTATACCGGCAATTCTGCGCCGACTTAGCGGCCTATGGCCTTCCGGTGGCAACCGGTCGTTTTCAAGCCCATATGGAGGTCAGCTTGACCAATGACGGGCCGGTCACCTTGCTGGTGGAAAGTCCGGTAAGGTCAGCGAAAGGAGAATGATATGAACGTTGAAACGTTGGTTGTTGGGCCGATTGAAGCCAACTGCTATATCTTGTACGATGCGGACGAGAAATCCGCAGCGATTATCGATCCGGGGGCCGATGCGCCAAAAATTATCGCTGCTGTTGAGCGCCTGGGGGTAAAGCCGCAAATGGTGATCAACACCCATGGCCATTACGATCATGTGGGCGCTAACGATGCAGTGGCGCGCCACTTTGATATTCCCGTCTATATTTGTCGGGAAGATGCCGGTATGCTGGGGACTCCCCAGGACTTCTTCGGTATGAAGGTTCACACCAAGGCGGCAGATGTTGAAATGAAAGATGGCGACCGCCTTTCTCTGGCCGGCCAGACCATCCAGGTGATTTTAACCCCCGGGCATACACGGGGAGGGTGTGTTTTGTACTTGCCGGAGGCCGGCATTGCCTTTACCGGCGATACGGTCTTTAAAGGGACCGTTGGGCGGACCGATTTGGACGGGGGCAGTTTTGAAGACCTTGTCAACTCGGTCCAGAAACGGATGGCCGCCTTGCCTGATGAAACGGTCCTCTACCCGGGGCACGGGCCTAAGACAAACCTGACCTTTGAACGGCGCCATAATCCGTACTTTCGTTGGGGTGTATGACCCTTGACCCGTTGACAAAAATAGTTTTAATGACTACAATTTAATGTAGTTTTGCGGTAAAGTTTATGAACGCCTCTGTCCGTAGACGAGGCGTTTTTTATTGTAATCTGTACTTGGAGGGATCATTTTGCTAACCACAAGGCCTCGCGGCATTAATGATATACTGCCCGGCGAAGTGGAGCGCTGGCAAGCATTGGAAGCGCACATTCGTCGCTTATTTTCCCTGTATCATTATGAAGAAATTCGCACCCCTATTTTTGAGCATACGGAGCTTTTTCTGCGCAGCGTCGGGGAAACCAGTGATATTGTCGAAAAAGAAATGTACTCATTCGAGGATAAAGGTTTGCGCCATGTGACCCTGCGGCCGGAAGGCACTGCCGGCGTGGTGCGTGCTTATATTGAAAATCGCTTATTTGCCGGTCCGGCACCGCAAAAATTATTTTACATCGGGCCGATGTTTCGCTATGATCAGCCGCAGGCTGGGCGCTACCGCCAATTTCACCAGTTCGGCTGCGAAGTCTTGGGCAGCGATGCACCAGTGGTGGATGCTGAAGTCATCACCTTTGCGGTGGACTTGTTCAGTCGCCTGGGCCTGCAAGACCTGAAGGTCTCTTTGAACACGGTGGGTTGTCCGGCTTGCCGACCGGCCTATGAAAAAGCCTTGGTGGCGTATTTTGAAGCGCATTTGGATGACCTGTGTGATACTTGCAAGGACCGCTTGCATCGGAATCCCCTGAGAATTTTGGACTGTAAAGAAGAGGGCTGCACGCGCTTGGCAGCAGAAGCACCGACCACGCTCGATTACGCCTGCGACCACTGTCGGGATCATTTTTCCTCTGTCCGCGCCTATTTAGACGGGGTGGGCATTCCCTATGAACTGGACTCGACCCTGGTGCGGGGCTTGGATTATTATACGCAAACGGCTTTTGAAGTCATTATGACGCAAAAAAGCGGTGCTCAAAATGCCATTTGCGGTGGCGGCCGTTACAATAAACTGGTTTACAATTGCGGCGGGAAGGATACGCCGGGTGTTGGTTTTGCGGCCGGTATGGAACGGCTCTTGCTGATTTTAGAAAGCCAGGGCATTGACATTGGCCAAGAGGCGGTACCGGGTGTCTACTTGGCACCTTTGGATCAGGAGGCCTCGCAATTGGCCTTTCAATTGGCCAAGGCATTGCGGGCAAAAGACATTGCCGTTGAAATGGACTGTATGGGCAAAAGCCTGAAGGCACAAATGAAAACCGCCGATCGGTTAAAGGCTCGGTACAGTGTGCTGATTGGCGAAAATGAACGGCTGGGCGGTTATGCCACCGTGCGGCAAATGGCCGACGGCGATCAGACGGAAGTGCCCTTGGATAAACTTGTGATATATTTGGAAGAGAGGATCAATCATGTTGCCACTGAAAAAAACGCATGAATGCGCCGCCCTTACTGAGGGGCACATCGGCGAAGAAGTCATATTGACCGGCTGGGTACAAAAACGTCGGGACCATGGCGGGGTTATTTTTATCGATTTTCGTGACCGCAGCGGGATCGTTCAAGTGACCGCCAATCCCGAAATCTGCTCTGCTGAAACCTTTGCTACCGCAGAGCACATCCGCAGTGAATTTGTGCTTGGCGTCCGGGGGACCGTTAAGAAACGACCGGAAGGCATGGAAAATGAGAACCTGTCCACCGGTACCATTGACGTAGTGGCCAGTGACATTGTCATCTATAACCGGTCTAAAACACCGCCTTTTTATTTGACGGATGACGTGGACGTAGATGAAAACAAACGCTTAAAATACCGCTACTTGGACCTGCGCCGTCCGGAAATGCGGGATAACCTGCGCCTGCGTCATGAAACCATGACGGCCATGCGCAGAAGCTTAGACGCCCAAGGCTTCTGGGAAGTGGATACGCCTATTTTAATGAAGAGCACGCCGGAAGGCGCCCGTGATTTCTTGGTGCCCAGTCGCGTCAATGCGGGTAAATTTTACGCCCTGCCCCAATCGCCCCAGCAGTACAAGCAGCTCCTGATGGTGGCCGGTGTGGAAAAATACTACCAGGTGGCCCGTTGCTTCCGCGATGAAGACTTACGCGCCGATCGCCAGCCGGAATTTACCCAGCTGGACTTGGAAATGTCTTTCGTGGATGAAGAAGAGGTTATCGCCACCACAGAAACCATCATTAAAGATGTTTTTAAAGCCACATTGAATCAAGAAATTCCCACGCCCTTTCCACAAATGACCTGGCAGGAAGCCATGGATCGCTTCGGCAGCGATAAACCGGATACCCGGTTTGGCTATGAGTTGGTTGACTTGTCCGATCTCGCCAAGGATTGCGGCTTTAAAGTCTTTAGCGGTGCTGTAGCCTCCGGTGGGGTGGTTAAAGCCATCAATGCCAAGGGCTGTGCCGACCTGAGCCGCCGGACTTTAGATGATTTAGCCAAATTCGTATCGATTTACGGGGCCAAGGGCTTGGCTTATATTGTCGTTGAAGACGGCAAATTAAAATCGCCCATTACCAAATTCTTAGACGATGCCCTGGTTCAGTCCATCTTGACACGGATGGATGCGGAAGTTGGCGATATTATCTTCTTCGGCGCCGATTCCTTTAAGGTTGTTTCCGACAGCTTGGGTCATTTGCGGCTGAAACTGGGAGAAATGCGCGGCCTGATTGATGAAAACGCTTTTAACTTCTTGTGGGTTCGAGAATTTCCTCTTTTGGAATACGATGATGAAGAAGGCCGTTATACCGCTGTCCACCATCCCTTTACCGCGCCGATTGCTGAAGACCTGGATACCTTTGCAGATGCACCGGGACGCATCCGTTCACGGGCCTATGACGTGGTTCTAAACGGGATTGAGCTGGGCGGCGGCAGCATTCGTATCCACGACCGGGCGCTGCAGGAGCGTGTATTTGACTTGCTGGGCCTGGCACCGGAAGTGTATGAAGACCAGTTCAATACCCTCTTGGAAGCCTTTGAATATGGGGCACCGCCTCATGGCGGATTGGCCATCGGCCTGGACCGGATGCTCATGTTGCTGTGTGGTAGAAAAACCATTCGTGACGTCATTCCCTTCCCAAAAACGCAAAGCGCTGTTGACCTTATGGTCGATGCGCCATCACCGGTGGCACGTCAGCAATTGCGTGACTTGCACCTGAAGCTTGATGTGAAAGAGGCCCCTAGCGGCGACCAGGCTTGAAAGACCCCAGGGTCTGTGATAGAATAAAATCAAATAAATTTCCTGCTACGTTGGTATGTACGTGGTCAGTTTTGTTCCAACACATTTTTATAAGGGAGCCCTAACTCGGACAGTGAATATGCAGCTTCAGTGCTACATGGCAGCTGCCCGGAAGGCACCCACCTGCTTGGGCAGGTTCAAAACACTGCGTGCATACGGCGATGTGGGAAAAACTTGTATTTAAACGATTGGATAGCCTCCAATCGTTTTTATTGTTAAGGGGGAAAATTATGCGGTTAAAGGGGCGACTTTTGGGCAGGTTGTTTCTCGTATTTTTACGGATCGGCGCCTTTACCTTTGGTGGCGGTTACGCCATGCTGCCCATCATTTACAAAGATATTTGTGAAACGGAGGGCTGGATCGACGAAGATGAAATGGATCGCATTATTCTCATCTCTCAATCCTTGCCGGGCGTGATGGTGGTGACCTGCGCCACCCAGGTTGGCTACCGGTTGCAGGGGCTTGTGGGAGCGGTTGTCTGCGTCTTGGGCGCCACCCTGCCGTCTCTTTTCATCATTATGATTTTGGCAAATCTCATTATAGCCTATAGGGATAATCCCCATGTGGCAGGTATGTTCTTTATGATACGGGCAGCTGTTTCCGGCTTGGTTTTCGGGGCTGCTGTTAAAATGGGCAAGCAGAGCCTGAAAACCGTATTTGGCTGGGCGCTGATTATTGCGGCGGCAGTCTTGACCTATCTGTCCCTCTTTAATCCGATTTTCCTTATTATTGCCGGTGCCTTAGCCGGTTATGTATACTCTGGGCTTGGAAAGGAGCGCTTATGATTTACTGCCAATTGTTCAGCATTTTCTTTATGATTGGGGTCTTCTGCTTTGGCGGCGGATATGCCATCGTTCCTTTTATTCAGGACTCAGTGGTGGAGCGGGGCTGGATTACTGTTTCTGAATTTGCGGATATTATCGCTGTTTCCGAAAGCACGCCCGGACCGATATCCATCAATACCGCTACCTTTGTCGGCTTTAAGATGGCCGGCATTCCCGGCGCCCTGGTGGCGACTTTCTCTCTGTGCCTGCCGGCCTTTATTTTGGTGATGACAGTGGTTCGCCTCCTCTACACCAAGCGGGGCGCAGAATTTATGAACCGGATTATGGACGGGATTCGACCGGTCGTGGTGGGCATGATTTTTTTTGCTGCCTGGACCGTTGGGCAAAGCGCTTTTTTTGAAACCGTTCCGGGCCTGCCGGCTTTTAGCAATGCTTTGGCGGTCGTCATAGCGGTGGCGTCCGTTATTGCGTCATTGCGCTTTCACATCAGCCCGATCAAGATTATTGCCTGCTCAGCGGTCCTGGGCATCGGGTTGAGCTTTCTTTAGGATTGACAGATGGGCGTGCTTGCGGTATGATAGCCATAATTTAATGCGTTAAACCCATAAAGGAGCGCGCGATGTACGAATCTAAATTAGCAAGCCCTTCTCTGGATCGACTTTTTGAAGCCATTTCGGTTTTGGAAACCAGAGAAGAATACTATCGTTTTTTTGAAGATATTTGCACCATTTCAGAACTCCATGCCATCGCTCAACGGTTGGATGTGGCTGTGATGTTGTCAGAAGATGAAACCTATACGCATATAGCGGAAACCACCGGTGCCAGTACAGCAACCATCAGCCGGGTGAAAAAATGCTTGAATTACGGTGCCAACGGGTATCGTATTGCCTTGGCGCGGATGGACGTCAAGGCCTCGAAGACAGAAGAAGAGGAAGGTTAAACTATGTTTGTCAGCACCAGAGATAATAGTAAAGCAGTTCATGCATCGGAAGCCATTATGCGTGGCATGGTGCCGGAAGGCGGCCTCTATCTTCCGGATCAATTTCCGAAGCTGGACTTAGAGGCCTTTCGCGTCCATGTGGAAGATTCTTATCAGGAATTGGCCAAATGGATTTTAGGTATGCTGTTGGATGATTTTACCGAGGAAGAAGTTGCCTCTTGCGTAACAGCGGCATATAACGAAGAAAATTTTGAGCAACCGTCCATTACCCCCTTGGTGAAGTTGACGGAAGATCGCTATATTTTAGAACTTTGGCACGGCCCTACAGCGGCATTTAAAGACTTAGCCCTGCAAATTATGCCCCACCTTTTGGTCACCTCTTTGCGCAAGAACCATTGCCAAAAGAAGGTCGTTATTTTGGTGGCCACCTCCGGTGATACGGGTAAAGCCGCTCTGGAAGGCTTTAAAAACGTACCGGGAACAGAAGTGGTGGTCTTTTACCCCCATGAAGGGGTGAGCCCCATGCAGGAGCTGCAAATGGTGACCACTGACGGCAACAACACCCATGTGGTGGCCGTAAAAGGTAATTTTGACGATTGTCAGACGGCCGTGAAAGAGCTGTTTGCCGACCAGGATATGATTGGACAACTGGACCAAATCGGCTATCAATTTTCATCCGCCAATTCCATTAACTGGGGGCGGCTATCGCCGCAAGTGGTTTACTATGTGGCCGCCTACCTAAACTTGGTGCGCCGCGGTCAAATCAAGCTTGGCGATTATGTTGATTTTTCCGTCCCGACAGGTAATTTTGGCAATATTTTAGCTGCCTACATCGCCAAGGAAATGGGCCTGCCCATTGGTCGCCTGATTTGTGCCTCCAATGAGAACAATGTCTTGACCGACTTTTTCCGTACCGGCCGTTACGATGCCAACCGGCCCTTTTACCGGACCATCAGTCCGTCCATGGATATTTTGATTTCCAGTAATTTGGAGCGTTACCTGTATTTAAAATCAGGCCGCAAGGGTACTCAAATTGCCAAATGGATGGATGAATTAAAAGAAAGCGGTCAATTTACCGTTGATGAAGACCTGAAAGCCGCCATGGCAGAAGACATTGCTGCTGCCGATGCTGACGAAAACGCTGCCAAGGACGTTATTGCCAAGGTCTTTGCCGACAGCCGCTACCTGCTTGACCCACACACCGCCGTTGGTGTTTCCGCCGCCGGTTTATCCAACCGCCTGGTCGTCGTTGACGCCACCGCCAACCCATTTAAATTCGTACAGGCAGTCAGTGAGGCCCTCTACCCGGAACAAGATACCAGTCATATAGATGTCCTCAGCTTGATGGAAGACCTGGCCGAAAAAACCAACACCCCCATCCACCGCGCACTGGGCAAATTGGCACAAAGTGGCGAACGCCCCCATCCGGTAATTGGCATAGGAGAAATCCGAGAAACAGTGGTAAGCCTTTTAACAGAGGCAGCCTCGGAAGAAAAGTAGGGAAAATATAGGCTTGTTAAATTGAAAGATTTTTTATAGTGCGAAGAGAAATGATCTCTTCGCACTATTTTTGTGGGCTAAATTAATAACAAAAAAATTTCTACTTGATTATATTAGATGCATTTATGAAGCTGCATTAACGTTCTTAATTAAAGACTTGACGATATGCGAAGAAAAGATTATACTTTATCAAAAGTGAGCAATAGCTAATAAAATATACGAGTTTTTATTACCAGACGATACAATTTTTTTCTACTCTTTATACTGGATTGCTCACCAACTATAGACTTAGAAAGGAAGATGGTTTTGAAGAACAAAAAACTATGTGCTGGAGTGCTTGCTGCCAGCTTGATTGTTAGCTCTACGCCTTTTTCAACTTTGAATGGAGAGCTGCAAGCTGCTGAGGCTCCTATTGTTCAAATGGCCCACAAGGACCTAAAAGGACACAAGTATGAAGCCCTTTTGGAACGGTGGATTGCCGATGGCAAATTGATAGGAGATGACCATGGTCAAATCAATCCAGACCAACCCATCACCCGGGCGGAATTGGCTGCTTTTATCAATCGGGTAAAAGGTTTTCAAGAAACGACGGATATCAGCCGTTTTAAAGATGTCCCGAAAGATGCCTGGTATGCTACAGAAGTTGCTCGTGCTGTTAAGGCCGGTTATCTTGTTGGGATGGGGCAAGATACCTTCGCTCCTGAGGGAAAGGTTACTGCGGAACAAGCGGTTGCGGTTGCTTTACGCCTTTCTGACCTGCCTAGACAAACCAGCAAAGATATCGAATTACCTGCAAACCTGACTGTCGCCCCTTGGGCTAAAGATGCGTTCAAAGAAGCTATTGCGAGAGGGATTTTCAGCACCAAGGATTTGCAAGCCAGTCTCAGCAGCCCGAGTAAACGTGCGGAAAATATTCTTTGGTTGGATCGGAGTTTAAATAAAAACCCAGTCCTTAGTGTTCCGGGAAGTTACAAGCTTGGAGAGGTTAATAATGTTGAGGTGCAAAGTCTCGGCGTAACCATTAAAGACACCACTATAGCTGGGCAGCTTACCATTACTGCTGCGCCTGGAGAAAAGGGCAAGGTGGTAACCCTTGAAAATGTGAAAGTCAACAAACCGATTATTGCTCCGAAAGATATAGACGTCATTCAAGATGGGAAGAAGGCGAAAACTCAGGAGGGGAGTAAAGATAACGTTATTATTGGCGGTTCGTCCAGTAGTAGCTCGGGAGGAAACGGTTCCTCTAAAAAAACTCAGGCAGAATCCTATAATGAGCTCCCTCGGATTATGGATTGGTTGCTCAACCGTCCCATAACCAATACAGAATTAGAAAAAACCTTTAAAGCATTCCCTAAGGGTGCAAAAATTATTGCACCTAAGACCCACCAATTCACAAAGTCAGGGACCCAAAAGGTAACCGTTACCATTGAATTTCCTGATAAAAGTACTAAGCAGCAGGATGTTACCTTAAATGTTAAAGAAAAACTGGATGATTATAGTGGCCTGACGGTAAAACCCATTGAAGCCATAAAGGCTTTGGATAATGATCGCGGTTATGTGGACGGCGTCTATGAAGGTTTTGCCTTGGGTTATCAGAAAAACTTATATGTCAAAGTTACGGTCCAGAATGGCAAAATTGTTGCGGTGGATAAAGCTGGAGATGGGCAAATTGATGATGGTGGCGATTATGAACGGCGTGGATTTGAAAATGTTATTAAGACAATCATTGATAAACAAGATCCGCAAAGCGTTGCTGCCCAGTTAAATACAAAAATAGACGTTACTCAGGCGATGTATGCTTTTGCTGCAGAAAAAGGACATAGTGACGAAGCCTATAAAGAGGCTATGAAACGGTTCTTCTCTACGGAAGAAAATGCTCCGCGCGGCATTGAAAATATTTACCGCAGCCAAATTACCGCTTACGATGCTATTGGTAAAAAAGTTTTGCATCAGCTGAAAGCCGCTAAATATGACCGAGTGGATGTCGCTTCCGGAGCCACATGGACCGGTCATGGGACAGCGAATGCAATCATTGATGCCCTCAATAAAGCGAACCCTAAAAATAATATCTTAGGATTGGAAATTAAAGGGGACCGGGTTAAGTTTGACCGATACGCCGGTAAAGATAAGGCAACGGGTTATGACGCAGGTGATCCCTTCAACTTTAGTGATTACACCATTGTCTTTAAAAAACGCGGTGGACAAACAGAAACGATTAAAGGGGCGGATTTCGCTAAAAATAACATTCGCGTTGAACAGAAAGAGAATGGTAAAGAAATTCCGGATGGGATGCCTTTAACGGAAGAAAATATCGGTCATCCTTTGGTAGAGGGCCTGGAACTGAACATTGTCCATAAAGATTCCGGGGTTAAAAAGGAACTCCTTGTTCTCGTTAACGTGGCTCAAAAATTGAAGCAAAAGGAATTCCAATATCGTATCGCCGGTACTGATGAATGGAAAAATCTCTATACGCCTAAGCCTGGTTTTGATCGCTTTAAATTTACCATGCCGGTTCCGGAGAGTACCTTTAAAAAGATTGCCAATCAAAAGATTGAAGTGCGCGTTATTTTAGAAGATAAAAAAGGACAGCAATATATTCTCCAAGGCAAACCGGACCAAGCCTTCCAAGTACCCTCTACTCCTGAAGAAACAGTTAGTGTGAACTATGGCAAGGACGCTTTGCAGGGCGGTCAAAAAGAAAAATTTGATTTCTACGACGTTTACACGTATATGTTTAAAGAAATCTCAGATAACCCTGGTGAGTCTGGCCAATTATCTGAAGCGCAGACAGCCTTAAAAAATGAAATTGAAAAAGTTAAAGGCTGGTTTGCAAGTGCGAAGTTCATGCAGGTGGAATTTGACAAGGATAAGGGCGGCCCTCTTCAAGAGGCCTTGACCAAGGCTGAAAACGGCCTTAAAAGTGGAGAGCTTAGCAATAATGAGTTGAAAGCGGAAAAAGAAGCCTTAATTCAAGCGGAAAAGGACTTCGAAGCAAAAATGCGTGCGGGTATTGAGGATACACTTGATGTATTAACGGATGGGGCAAGTCAAGTTGATAATGAGTTTATTAAAGAAGAATTAGACAGTCTTACCGAAGAATTGTCAAACTTGAAACAATCAGAATCCTTTAGTCCTGCTAATATCCAATTGGCCTTTTATAAAAGTGAAAAATTGTTCCACCGCCTTGATATCCTTGAAGAATTGCCTGAGGCGCAAGAACTGCATAAAACTCGACCGGGTAATAAGCGCTTAAAGGACGCGATTGAAGCGGCTAAAAAGGGCATTGAAGACTCTAGAATGAACAATGCAAATTTGAAAGCAATCTATAAAGAGTTGGTAGATGCCATGGCAGAAGCAAAAACGCAAAAACCCGGTAAATTGGCAAATGGTGAATACTCCTCTATAAATAGTGTCGTCATCCTTAATGATCAAGATACACTTGTGCAATTGCCTGCTGAAATTCAAGACAGAACTGTGACCAAGGCTGTTTTGAAAAAAGGTGAAGAGGTCATTGCTGAGGATAAGTATGTCTTAGACTTTGCTAAGCGAACCCTGGCTTTGAAACACCTGACAGCAAGTGATGCCGGGAAGTATACCCTGCTTCTTCAAAGCGATGAGTATGAAGATTTAGAATTGCCTTTTGAACTTCGCACCGGGAAGACGATTCAGTATACCTTTAAAGGGCTTGCCCATGTAAAGCGGATTGATAAAAACGATAAAACGGATGAACGATTAAAGCCGGCGCGTGAACGTGGGGAAAAACTTGATAAGACTTGGACAGGTGCAACAAGCTACTACTTGGTAGCAACCGTTACCTTTAACGATAAACATGAAGTTGAGAAGTTTGAATTAAATCCTGCTATAGCTAAAGAGGGCGTTGATCCCCAAAATAGCGCGGGATCTGCTACCCTTGAGCAAGTGGATGAGCTTACTTACACTATGGAAGATGGTGGAGAATTCTCCTCTGGTCCGATTAAAGACTATGGTCCTATTTTCATAAAAAATCAAGATTATTGGAACAATATGATCTATGGAAATCCAGAAGAGGACCCGCGCACAGAGAGCTTCCTTGAGGTGATTAAAAGAAAGGGGATTAAATCTAAGGCTGATTTTGAAGGTTTGCAAACGCTTTATGACAATGCAAATCGTAATGATAAAAATATTGATGCAGTAAGCGGTGCTACAATTAGTTCAAATGCAGCAAAAGAAGCTATTTTAGACGCTTTCTCGCAGTTTGAAGCTCAGTTCAAGTAAAATAACGTTAGGATAAGAAAAAGGCTGCGCTGGAAGGTATAACATTCAGCGCGGCCTTTTGTGTTGTTGGAATACCCAAAGATATAATCCTAACAATAAAAGCGTTTTGTGAGTTGGGGTGTATGAAGTATGGCACTAAAAATAATGACTTGTTGGAGGGGCTATGGATTTAATCATATGTATCATTATAACGATTCTGTTAACGAAGGTTTTAGGTAAACACATTGGCCTTTGGGATTGGGCGCTTTATTCAGCAGCCTGTATCTTTTCCATTACTGCTACGGCGGGTTATGTTTTATCGCTACAAGGCTGGCAATTGAAGTTGAGTACATCCGTTAGCGCTATCTCAGCTTTGTTCGATAATGGAACGCTGGCTACAGCAATTTTTATTGTAGTCATGTTTGGCGCCGTTTTGCCGAGAAAATGGGATGTAAGAAAAAAAATCATGCGTATTCGCGGTGAGTTGTCTATTGTTGCGGGCATCACTTTATTGCCGCATTTGGTACATTATTTGATAGATCTTATGGTGCATATGGATCGCTTTAGCCACTTGACCGGTCGTGCTTTTTGGCTTTATAGTATGGTAATTTTGTTTGGCGTTTATGCCGGCGCCATCTTCATACCACTTTGGGTGACGTCTTTTCCAAGGGTTAGAAAATTGATGAAAGGAAAACGCTGGAAGGCGCTTCAGCGGCATGCGTATTTGTTCTATGCCTTTGTGTACGCACATGTGGTGCTGGCTTATGCGTCTCATGATTGGCAAGGCTATGGTGTTGCAGTGACTGCCTATACAATTTTATTTGCAGTCTATCTTATTTTGCGCTTTTACCAGCCGGTGAAAGCGCTGGTATTCGCTGTGATGCGCGTTGTGAGAGAGGGGCGGATGGTGTCATGACAAAAAGTAGGAAAAAATGGCTTGTGACCTGTGTTGTTATTGGCATCTGCTTAGGCAGCGTGGTTGCTCAAGCGGAAGTGGTTGAAGCGGATACATCCGGTGCCACTGCTGATGTTGACAGTCGCGCGCCGGGACCCTATCGCAATGGGACATTTACTGGCTCTGCTCCAGGTTATAATGGTGACATGACGGTGCAAGTTACTATAAAAAACGGCTGGATTGCTCAAACGAAAATAACTGAGACAAAGGATGATGCTGATTATATCACCAAAATACAGCCGCTCATGGCAGCTGTTATGGAAAAGCAAACGACAAAAACAGATACTGTTTCCGGCGCGACATTTAGCTCTTGCGGATTTTTAGACGCAGTAGATCAGGCAATCGAGAAAGCAAAAGCATAGCTAAAGGAAGAAGGTGAAGAATGAATAAAAGTTTTATCAGTATTCTTTTAACGCTGTCGCTCTTAACCAGTCTAACAACCGGTTATGCCATGGGATCTGCAGGTGAGGATAGCCAATCCGTTCAGAAGCAGGCGCGCGTCAGGCCGGAACGGAGCAAGCCAACGGGTCTCAGCAACATTAAAAAAAGTACGCCGGATGGTTTGAAAGATGGCACGTACACAGGTAGTGCAGAAGGTTATTCCGGAACGGTGACCGTTCAGGTAACCGTTAAGGGAGGAAAGATTGTCGATTTAAAAGTCCTAAGTCATACAGAAACACCGGGTTACTATGAAAAAGGAGCAAGCGTTATCCAACGTATCTTGGCAAAGGGTAACTTGGAAGTGGATACTGTTTCAGGTGCCACCTTTACCAGTAGGGCTATCATAGAAGCGACTGCTAATGCTTTGGCGAAAGCCGGTGGCAAGGCCGCTCCCCACTCATCAGCGGCAGGAAGTCGTTCGTCAGGTCAGGGCCGGTCCGGTGGAATGCGTCAACCGGCGGCAGCTGCAGCAAAAAGCTTTGCTCATTTGCAGGACGGTACGTATATTGGGACAGGGCAGGGCTATGCCGGAAGCTTGAGCGTAGAAGTTGTGATTGCTAATGGTGTTATCGCATCGGCAAGAATGATTTCCGGTAATGATGATGCGCCCTACATCAACAATGCCATGCGGATATTGGACCAAGCCATTGGGAAAAAAGGTACGGATGGTATTGACGTGGTCAGCGGAGCAACATTTTCATCGAATGGCTTACTTAATGCACTTAACGATGCGTTGGAAAAAGCAGGTGGCTCTGCTTCTGAGAAAAAAACCGGTACTGCAGAGGCTGCCGGGACAGGGCGTCTTGAACAAGAAAATAAAAAATTAAAAGAACAGTTGGCTGCTTTGAAAAAGAAAAATGCACCTGCGCCCCCGAGTGGCGCTTTAAAAGATGGGGTTTATCAAGGCTCTGCCAAGGGGTACAATACCCTATCCACCGTAGAAGTGGTGGTTAAAGACGGGAAAATACAGTCGGCTAAGCTTATCTCCAGTGATGATGATAAGGCCTATCTTGATAAAGCCTTGCCTCTTTTAGCAGCAGTTGTAAAAGCTGGCGGTACCATCGGAGTTGATACGGTTTCCGGAGCCACCTTTAGTTCTACTGGCTTACTTGATGCGGTCAACGATGCGCTAAGCCAAGCGAGTGGACGGGTGGATGACCAAGCCTTCAAAAAGGCTAAACAAGATTTGGAAGCGACCATTAAAAAGCTGAAAGCGGAAAACGAACAACTTAAAAAATCCGACAATGGAGAAAGCGAACCCCCTGCTGACCAGTGGCAAGATGGGACCTTTACCGGCACAGCACAAGGGTATAAGAGTGCTGTAACAGTGCGTGTTACTGTTAAAAATAAACGCATCACCGCTTTGGATATTGTCGATCAGTCTGAAGACGCCCAATATTTCGCCCAGGCAGAAGGCTTGATAAATAATGTGCTATCTCGTGGCAGCACAGCCGGCGTTGATGTTGTCAGTGGCGCGACTTTTTCATCAAAGGCCATCTTAAAAGCAACGGTTCGGGCGCTGCGTCAATCAGCAGGGCTTAAAAGTGAGCAAGATGCCGGCGGAAATCCGGCGTTGGAAGAAGAAAACAAGCGCTTAAAAGAAGAAATAGAGACATTGAACCAACAACTGGCTTCTTCCTTGACCGGTGGAGAATTGCACGATGGCACCTTTATGGGGAGTGCTCGAGGGTACGGGGACCAGGGCCATGACACCTTGAAGCTTTCGATTACCGTAAAGGATAAAAAAATAACCGCTATTGATGTCTTGGACCGGTCCGGTGAAACAGACCCCTATTATAGCGATGCGATAGAGCAAATTATTCCTCAAATTATTGCTAAGCAAGGGGTGCAGGGGGTTGATGTCGTATCCGGGGCAACTTTCACGTCAAATGCCTTGAAAAATGCTGTGATTCAGGCCATGAAAGCCTCCTTTGCCGGGGCCGGCAGTGGTGACAGTGATGCGCTCATCAAAGCCTTAGAGGAAAAACATGCCAAAGAAATTGAAAGTCTAAAAGCGAAGATCCGAGAATTGGAGGCTGGTCAACAGTCGGAGCAACCGAAAACCGGCTTGGATTTAACAAAAATCCCGGATGGTGTCTATACAGGTAAGGGCTATGGTTATCATGGGTCAACCGGACCGGACAGCATGCAGGAGGTGGATCCGGATGAGTATGCTGCTTTAAATGGAGAAAGAAGGCCCATTGAAGTGGAAGTGACCGTTGCCGGCGGAAAACTAACTGAAATTAAAGTTCTGAAAAATGCTGAAAGCTCAAAATATAGAAGAAGACCATTTAAAGAAATACCAAAAGCGATGATTGCCGGACAGCGTTTGGACGTAGATGTTATTAGCGGGAGCACCTATACATCTAAAGGCTTAATCGAAGCAGTGAAAAATGCCCTCAGCAGTGCTCCTTCTGCTCCCGGTGGGACCCCAGCTGGTGAAGCGAATGAAGACCTTGCCGAGTTAAGGACACTGCTGGCGGAAAAAGATAAGGCACTGGATGAAAAAAATAAAGAAATTGAAGCACTCAAGCACAAGTCGGAAACTGAGCATGCCTTATGGGGAAAAGCCCTTAAGAGCTGGTCAGACGCTAAAGACGAGATGGCATCATTCTTTGGCACAGAGCCAACAAGAACTATTTCTCAAGACGAGTGGTCTGCTTTAATGGAAGCCTTGACCAAGGCGCTGGAGGCCGCTCAAGCTGACTATGACGGTGCCATGGTAACGGAAACTGTGGAGCCAGCATAAACCAGTTATCCATAAGGGCAGAAATTTTCTGCCTTTATCGATCAATAGATGCAAATTGCTGCTGTAAATTAGAAAGGATGACCCAATGGAGAATAACAACATGACCAAAAAAATTTGCGCTACTATTCTCAGCGTAAGCCTATTGGCAACTGGTATGCCGGTGAATGTATTGGCTGCCGAGCAAACTCAAACAGCACAGGCGAGTATGACGCATATGGAAAAAGGAGGGTCGGACATTGCCGGACATCGGCACGAAAAACTTTTAAAATCTTGGATTGCCAGTGGAGAGCTCAAGGGTGATCAAGAGGGGAATATTAACCCGGAAAAACCAATCACGCGCGCAGAGTTCGCCGCGTTAATCAATCGCGCTGAGAAGTTCAATAAAAAAACGGACATTACCCGTTTTAAAGATGTTAAACCGGATGACTGGTACTATGAAGATGTGGCTCGTGCCGTTTCTGCAGGATATTTGGTGGGATTTGACCCAAACACTTTTGCACCGACTGAGACCTTAACTGCTGAGCAGGCCATTGCCGTGGCATCCCGATTGTCAAAGCTCAACCAGCAGACCGTTAAATCAAATGTAACCGTTGACGCTGTGTCCGATTGGGCAAAAACGTCCGTGGAAAGAAGCCTAATTGATGGTGTTGTTGCGACAACAGACCTGCCTAAAAATTTGAAAGTACCGTGCAGCCGGACGGAAGCCATTCTATGGCTGGATCGGGCAATTCATAAAAATCCGGTATTCTCTATTCCTGGTACCTATAAGCTTGGTGATGTTAATGATGTTACCGTCACCACAGACGGTGTTAGCTTAGAGGGCGGCCATATTAAGGGACAATTGACACTGGCTGTTGAAGGCAACTCAGCAGGGAAATCTTCTTCAACCCAGCCGACCTTGTCATTAAAAAACGTGAAGCTGGACAAGGCAGTTGCTGCGGATAAAAACAGCCGCATTTTGATTGACGGCAAGCCGGTCCGAAAGGAAGAAAAGATTCAAGACAAGGAGAAACCGCAAGGGAGCCGGAGTTCAAGTAGGTCAAGCGGTTCAAGCCATTCTGGGAGCAGCTCGACCAAACCGGGATCGAAACCGGCACCAGAACCGACGCCTCCCCAGGAAGAGCAGGAAAAAGCTGATAAGCAAGCCCTACAAGCGAGTCTTGCCAAAGCCAAGGCATGGTTGGATGCCAATAACACGACCAGTAACGGCATCACAGTCAAATACGATGAAGCCCTTCTTGCTCCGTTCAAAGCGAGTTATGACCAGGCCAAAGGCATTCAGGAAAAAGCCGACGCCAAGAAGAACGAAGTCGATCAAGCCCAAAGCAGCCTAGCCGCCGCCATGGACAAGTTCGTCAGCGCCCATCGTGCACAACTGCCCGAACTGTCAGAGCAAATGCAAAAGTTGTATGATCAAATGCCGGAAGATGAAAACAATGCAGAATTGACTAGGCACAGAGAAACCCTTGAAGGCAAAATCAAGCAGTTAAAAAAATATGCAAACAACAAAAGCTTTTCCCCGGCTCAGCTGTATGGCATGCACGCTACTGCGTTGAAAGACTACCAAGCCGCCAAAGACTATCTAAAAAGAATGGCATTGCAGGAGAAAAAAGAAGCGGATGAGTATGATAGTTTGCCTCGAGCTTTAGATTGGGCGGTGAATATGCCACTGACGGCGTCTATTATTGAAGCGCAGTTTGATGACTTGCCGGATGGTGCGCATGTTGTGACCCCCGAAACGGTTACCTTTGATGCATCTGGTGATAAAAACGTCCAGGTTACGATTAAGTTTTCAGATGGCAGCACGAAAGTGGTTCCCTTACTTGTGAGCGTTAAGGCAAAAGCCAATGATTTCAGCACCGTGCGCATTAGGCCGATTAAAGAGTTGAAGGCTTTAGATGCTGGGAAGGTTTACACGGACGGGACTTATCAAGGCATTGGCCGTGGCTATTTGAAAAATATTTACGTAACGGTTACCGTTGAAGGCGGGAAAATCAAAGCCATTGAAAAAACGGAAAAAGACGCTAAGATTGATGACGGTGGTAAATTTGAGCGGATAGGCTTCCATCGTATCATTAATACCCTTAAGGATAAGCAAGACCCACAAAGTTTAGCGGCGCAATTGAATACGAAACTAGACCTAGTCCAGGGCATGTATGATATGGCTGCTAAAGAGCAGCATAGTGATGCAGCTTATGCTAAGGCTATGGAACACTTCTTTGGCAGTGCGGCAGGTGCGCCCAGCGGATTGGCAAATATGCTGCCGGTTAATATTTTGGATATTCTTGGCAATACGGTCACGCGAAAATTAAAAGCGGCCAATTACGATCGAATCCCCGGAACCCCGGATGTTCATACAGGGGCTACCTGGACGGCGCGCGGAACAGCTAACGCAGTAGTGAATGCGCTGCAAAAAGCAAGACCGGATAATAATGTCCTGGAAATGAAAGTGCGTGGAAGCCATGTGGAGTACAACAAGCTAACCAAGGCTGACGGCATTACCGGGTATGTTCGAGGTGAGAAATTCCTTTATAAAGATTATGAAGTGGTTCTTACCAAGCGTGGCAATAAACAAGAAATCATTCAAGGCAAAGATTTTGCTGCGAAAGGCATTAAGGTAATCAATCAAACAACCGGTGCCGTTATTCCGGACGGCATGGTGTTGAATGAGGAAACCATCGGTGGCCGGTTATCCAATGGGTTAAAGGTAGAATTCATTCATCAAGCCTCTGGTTCCCGGTATCCAATGTCAATGAGTGGTATTGCGCTCTCTGAAAGACTCAAATTACAATCTATCGAGTATCGGCTAAAAGAAGGTACAACAGACGGTAAGATTTTCTTTACGCCACCGGACGCTCAATGGGATGAATTTATCGTTTATGTAAAAATGAAAAAAGAAGAATTTGCGGAAATTGCTGGTAAAAAAATTGAAGTTAGGGTTAATTATGTCGATAAAAACGGCAAGACTTATCATGTAGATGTGCTAGGTGATCGTGCCGTTATGGTGCCGACCAACCCAACTGAACGGGTTGAACTCCAAGTGAAAGGATTACCTCTGGAAACGGACCAAGAAGATGGAAGAGCTGTGAGCATTCCGTATGACTTGTACCGCTTAGATTTTAGCAAATCAATTGATTCCGGTAGCGGTTCGGTAGAACCGTTGCCAAATCCGGGACCGGGCTCAGAGCCCCAACCGACTCCTCAGGAAAAAGCCGATAAGCAAGCCCTACAGGCAAGTCTTGCTAAAGCCAAAGCATGGTTGGATGCCAATAACACGACCAGTAACGGCATCACAGTCAAATACGATGAAGCCCTTCTTGCTCCGTTCAAAGCGAGTTATGAGCAGGCCAAAGGCATTAACGATAATGAAATTGCAAAACAAAGTGAGGTCACAGAAGCTCAAAAGAATCTAGATAAGGCCATGGTCAGCTTCCGTAGTGCCAACCAGCAGAAGTTAAGTGACCTAGCGATTAAAATGGAAACATTAAACAAAAGCATTCCGGAAAGCGATAGCGATCCCGAGCTCATAGGACATAAAGACAAAGTGAGTGGTCATATTACCCTTCTGAAGAAGTATGCCAAGAATAGGGTTATGAGTCCTGCTCAACTGTACTTTTTCTACGCGCGTGCAGAAAAAGATTATGAAGCCGCTGTAGCCTACCTAAAGACCTTAGCGCCGGCAGAAAAAGCGGATAAGCAAGCTCTACAAGCGAGTCTTGCCAAAGCCAAAGCATGGTTGGATGCCAACAACACGACCAGTAATGGCATTACAGTCAAATACGATGAAGCCCTTCTTGCTCCGTTCAAAGCGAGTTATGAGCAGGCCAAAGGCATTAACGATAATGAAATCGCAAAACAAAGTGAGGTAACAGAAGCTCAAAAGAATTTAGATAAGGCCATGGTCAGCTTCCGTAGTGCCAACCAGCAGAAATTAAGCGACCTAGCGATTAAAATGGAAACATTAAACAAAAGCATTCCGGAAAGCGATAGCGATTCCGAGCTCATAGGACATAAAGACAAAGTAGGTGGTCACATTACCCTTCTGAAGAAGTATGCCAAGAATAAGGTTATGAGTCCTGCTCAACTGTACTTTTTCTACGCGCGTGCAGAAAAAGATTATCAAGCCGCTGTAGCCTACTTAAAGACCTTAGCGCCGGCAGAAAAAGCTGATAAGCAAGTTCTAGAGGCAAGTCTTGCCAAAGCCAAAGCGTGGTTGGATGCCAATAATACGAAAATTGGTGGAGATGATATTAAGTATGACGCTGATTTGCTGGCTCCTTTTGAAACGGCATATAATGTAGCTAAAAGCGTTAATGATGAAGCTAATATCGGCAAATATGAAGTGGAACAAGCGAAAAACACTTTAGATGAAGCCATGGATACCTTTGCTGCAGGCTATCGGATGAAGGCCCTAGAGCTAGCAGATAAAATCCAAAAATTGCATGATCAAATTCCTGTAAAGATAGCTGGTGACCAAGGTGATATGTTTAAAGAAAGTTTATCCGGCCGGAAAGGTCTGCTGGAAAGACAAGGACAGAACTTAAAGACTCCGCCGAGTTACTTGTGTCGCTATATTGTTCAAGCAGAAAGGGTATATTCTGAGGCTGAAGCTTATCTGAAAAGCTTAGCACCTGAAGAGAGAGGCTAAATATCTTAGACGACAAGTTATCATTAAACACGAACTGAAAAGGCATAATAGGCTCTAGGTTCCTTTTTTGCTGGATGCTTGCGAGATGATTTTATTGTTCTGACAGCAGAACTGGTGGATATTATCGGTGAAAAAGTTGGTGTGCGAATCAACCATATAAATGAAGGTGGTGGACTCTATAAACTGGTGGAGCCGTTAAATTTTGATGAGTAAGGCTATCAAATGATGGCTTGACAGTATAAAAAAGCAGGCGTCCTGTTTGTGATAACAGGACGCCTGCTTTTTTGATTTTTACGGCAGGGCATAAAAAAACCTTCTAAAACGGGTCGCTTTAGAAGGGCATAGAGCATTTATGCATTGGTTTCTTCGCTTTGTTTGGTGTTTGTGACGCGTTGAACTTTACCGGAACGGAGGCAGCGGGTGCACACGTTCAATTTCTTGGGCGTGCCGTTGACCACAGTGCGGACCGTTTGGATATTGGGACGCCAGGTTCTTTTATTGCGAATGTGAGAGTGGCTGACGCGCATACCGGTGGTTACGCCTTTGCCGCAAATGTCACAACTTCTAGCCATGGGAATACCTCCTTTGTCGTTGTATCATACTTTTATATACTAGCAGACGGGAGCAAAAATTGCAAGATATTTATAAGTGCGGATTGCTTGAGCCGGTTTGGGCATTGTGATAAAATGAGCTTGCAAACTATTTTAATTGATATGCGAACGGTGGGATAATATGAGTGGAGAGCAGCATGTAACGAGCGGAATCTTTGTTGACAAAACGCTCTGCCCGGTATGTAATGGCGCCGGTTGCGTGGATTGTTGTCAGACCGGTGACATTGACTGTGTGCCCATTCCCTGTGATTATTGTGGTGGAAAAGGGGTACTGACGGAAGTTAAAAAAGGTCGCATCGGTTTAGCGGTGGTGATCGTGGCGGTTCTTGTCATTGCTGTGGTCATTGGATTGATGTAAGGAGGCGTAAGATGGGCGGTATTATTGACTGGTTCAAGGGGGCTGTGACGCGGTGCGAAACATGTGCCGGTGCCGGTGCGATTCCGGCAAAAATTGCCGATGATGAGGTGACGGTATGCCCACGTTGTCAAGGGACGGGGATTATAGAAGTAACGGAAAAAATCAGCCATTTGAAAGAAACGCCGTGTGATAATCCCTCTTGCCATCAAGGAATGGTGCGTCGGCGCTTGTCGGATGGAACGGTTACAGAGGCGGACTGCCCGGTGTGCCAGGGGCTCAGCCGGCAGGTGCGTGATGTTCAAGAAAAGTATGTGACACATCGCAAATGCCCTGTCTGTAACGGTGAGGGTGCGGCGACGGGTAAGCAAATTCGTCAGGCCCATGCAGAAGGGATTTGCCCCGACTGCCACGGACTGGGACGGCGTATTCAGGTCAAACGATTGTTGCCTTTGCTGATTCTCTTCGGTTGGATGCTGATCAATCCGCTGCTGGCGGTGGTGCCCTTCTTCTTCGGGGCGATGGTGTTCAGCTTCTATGCCATCCGCCGCAATAAAACGAAAGAAATTGTCGATCCGGATGAATTATATCCGAGTTAATGGAGGCTCTATGCTGTACGAAGATTATCGTCGTGAAAAAATGCAAGCGCTTAAGGCGAAAGATACGTTTAAAAATAAGGTCATTACCGGTCTCATGTCGGATATGACTTATCGGTTAAAGGAAAAGGGTGAAGATTTAACGGCTGAAGAGTGCACGCAAGTGGTGCAGAAAGCTTTAAAGAAAGCCCAAGAAGCCTATGAATTGGCGGCATCCCGTCCAGATAAACAGGCAGAAAGTGCTAAAGAAATTGAGATTTTAAAGGGCTATTTGCCAAAACAATTGACGGCTGAAGAAGTATCGACTGAGCTGCAAACGCTTTTTGCCGATGTGGCGCCTGAAAAAGCCAATAAAGGTATGCTCATGGGCCGGGCAATGGGGGCCTTGAAGGGTAAGGCCGACGGTCGGGTGATTTCCGATGCGGTGGATGCCTGGCTCAAAAACGCCTGACAGACGCCGAGATTTTGGCCTAGTTGCTGAAGAGGCAGCGGTGCGTCTGTTAAAAGGTGAGGGACAACGGATTGTGGCGCGCAATTTTGCTGTGCGGGATGGCGAAATTGACATCATCAGCCGGACAAAAGACACCTTGATTTTTACGGAAGTGCGAGCGCGCAAATTCGGTGCGATGGTGCGGCCGGAAGATACGGTGGATGCTCGCAAGCAAGCGAAAATCCGACGGACGGCCCAGGCCTGGCTTTTACAGCACCCAACTGAGCTGGCCTGCCGGTTTGATGTGGTGGCCTGTTATGAAGGAGCCGATGGGTCCCTTGCCCTGGAATATTATAAAGATGCTTTTTAACAGCCGGTATTGACGCTGTTAAAGGGCTGTGCTAAACTACACACAGTTGAATAAACAAGCCGTCGTTTGGATATATTTTATATGCCATTAGCACGGGAAAGCATACCTAGGGTAGATTCGTCTAACCAAGTGGTATGGGCACAATTTGTGCTACACCGAAGGGATAAAAGCCCAGGCGGGTAGGTTTCCTATGACCATTGACCATAGAAACCTACCCGCTTGGGCTTTTGTTGTATGTCAAAGAAAGGGGTTTCGCATATGCAAGAAGATGTAACACCGTTGGTTGGCATTGTTATGGGCAGTGATTCTGATTTTAAAATCATGAAAAAGGCTGCTCAACAGTTGGATGAGTTTGGCATTCCGTATGAAATGTTGGTGGCCAGTGCCCATCGCAGCCCGGAAAAGGCTTTGAACTTTTCGGCGGAGGCGGCGGGGAAAGGGATGCGTGTTATCATTGCCGGTGCCGGGGCTGCAGCCCATTTGCCCGGCGTGTTGGCCGCTAAAACAATCCTGCCGGTCATCGGGGTGCCGATTAACGCAACTGCTTTAAACGGCGTTGATGCGCTATATGCCATTGTCCAGATGCCGTCCGGTATTCCGGTGGCCACGGTGGGTATTGATGGGGCCAAAAATGCCGCCATTTTAGCCGCACAAATGCTGGCCCTTTCGGATGCAGACTTGCAAGCGAAACTCCTTGCCTATAAGACGGATATGGCCGCCGGTGTTGCTAAAAAAGACGCCAAGTTGCAAGAAGCCTTGTGTCAAATGAAAGAGGAAGCTAAGAATGATTGATCGCTACAGTCAGCCTGAGATGCAGGCCATTTGGTCTGAAAAGAACAAATTCTCGATTATGCTGGAAGTTGAAGTCTTGGCCTGCGAAGCCATGGCGGAATTGGGTGAAATCCCTAAAGAAGCCGCTAAAACCATTCGCGAAAAAGCCGATTTTGACGTGGACCGCATTAAAGAAATTGAACGCGTGACCAAGCATGACCTCATTGCTTTTGTTTCCAGCGTGGCGGAATACGTCGGCGAGGACGCCAAGTACATTCACTTGGGGATGACCTCTTCAGATGTGCTGGACACCAGCTTCTCCGTTCAACTGCGCCAAGCCGGTTTGCTCATTTTAGACCGGGTGGATCGGTTGATCGAGGTCTTGAAAAAGCAGGCCGTTCGCTATAAAGACACCCTGGCCATGGGACGGACCCACGGGGTTCATGCCGAACCGGTGACCTTTGGCCTTAAGCTGGCCATGTGGTATACGGAGATGTGCCGTCAGAGAGAGCGGCTGGTACGGGCCATTGACAATGTCAGCGTTGGGGCTATTTCCGGTGCTGTGGGAACTTTTGCGAATATTGATCCGCAAATAGAAGCCTATGTCTGTGAACACCTGTCCTTAAGGCCGGAAACCGTTTCCACGCAGATTATTCAGCGCGATCATCACTTGGAATATATGATGGCGCTGGCCAATATTGCCACGTCTTTGGAAAAATTTGCTACGGAAATCCGTAATTTGCAGCGCACGGAAATCGCGGAACTACAAGAATCGTTTGCTAAAGGGCAAAAAGGGTCTTCCGCCATGCCGCATAAGCGCAACCCGATCCATTGCGAACGGGTTTGTGGCTTGGCCCGGGTTATTCGCGGCAATGTTACGCCGGCGGCGGAAAATTGCGTGACCTGGCACGAGCGGGATATTTCTCACTCATCAGTCGAACGGATCATCATGCCTGATTCCACCGCCCTGCTGTACTATATTTTGGGCATTTTCACCAATGTAGCTGAAAACCTGGTGGTGAATGAAGACCAGATGCAGGCCAATGTTGAAAAAACGCTGGGACTTGTTTTTTCGCAGCGGGTTTTGTTGGCCTTGGTGGAAAGCGGTGTTGCCAGAGATACGGCTTATCCCTGGGTCCAAGAAAACGCCATGCGTGCCTGGGATGAAAAAATTCCCTTCCATGATTTGGTGCGGCAAGATAAGCGCATTACCGAGCATTTAGATGCTACAACCATTGATAATATTTTTGACTACAGCTACCATACAAAGCGCGTCGATTTTATTTTCCGTCGTGCCGGCTTAATAGACTAAGGAATAAGAGGGGAAAAGGACCATGAAAGTACTTGAACAACTTTATGAAGGTAAGGCAAAACGCGTCTTTAAAACAGATGATGACAACTTGTACATGGTGGAGTATAAAGACGATGCCACCGCTTTTAACGGGCAGAAAAAAGGGACAATTGCTCATAAAGGGGTTCTGAACAATAAAATTTCCGGTTGGTTTTTTAAACGTTTAGCTGAAAACGGCGTTGACAACCACCTGGTGGAAGTGGTAGATGACGATCACCAGTTGGTCAAGCGGGTTGAAATCGTCAAGTTGGAAGTCATCATTCGCAATATCATTGCCGGCTCCATGGCCAAACGTTTGGGCCTGGAAGAAGGGACCGAGATCAGCGAGCCCATTATTGAGTTTTCCTATAAGGATGATGACCTTGGTGATCCGCTCATCAACCGCTATCATGCCCAGGCCATTGGTGTGGCGACCAAAGAAGAAATCGACACCATTATGGCGCAAGCCTTTAAAGTAAATGACCTGCTTTCCAAGTGGCTCGATGAAGCCAACCTGATCTTGGTGGACTTTAAGTTGGAATTTGGGCGCACACCAGACGGCAAAATCATCCTGGCCGATGAAATTTCCCCGGACACTTGCCGCTTGTGGGATAAGGATACCCGAAAGAAGTTGGATAAAGACCGTTTCCGTCAAGACTTAGGGGATGTTGCGGAAGCGTATGTGGAAGTTTGGAATCGTTTACAAAAGTTGGATAAATAAGTCAAGCATTTTTGCGCAAACAAACGGGAGGTTCTTATGGCAGTCATTGCGGCAGACGGTATTCACGAAGAATGTGGCGTTTTCGCCATCTATACGAATGATGAACAAGTGGCATCGCGGGCCTATTATGGCCTTTTCGCCTTACAGCACCGCGGTCAGGAAGCTTGCGGGATCGCCACTTCAAACCAGGGACGCATTGAATTTTACAAATCCCAAGGGCTGGTTACAGAAGTATTTAATGAAGACAATTTGTCAAACCTGCACGGCCGTTGCGGTATTGGCCATGTGCGTTATTCCAATAGTGATGGGAACGCAAATATCAATATTCAGCCCATTGTTGCGCATTATCTACAAGGGGACGTGGCCCTGGCCATGAACGGGGCACTGACCAATACGGAAAAATTACGGCAATGGTTGGCGCAGAGCGGTTCGGTTTTTCAGACCACGACTGACGCTGAGCTGGTTTGCAACCTGCTGGCCCGCTACGGACACGGTTCATTGGACGTGTCCATCAGTCAGGCCATGGCTGATTTACAAGGCTCTTACGCCTTGGTCGCTATGAATCACGATACCATTTATGCCGCGCGTGATCCTTATGGCAACCGTCCCTTGTGCATTGGCAAATTGCCGAATGGCTACTGTATTGCTTCAGAATCCTGCTCTTTGGATACCATCGGAGCAACCTTTGTGCGGGACGTTCGTCCGGGCGAAACCATTACCTTGGATGCAGACGGCATCCATAGCCGGGACTTGGCCCATCCGCCTCAGCCGGCCCATTGCGCCTTTGAATATGTCTACTTTGCCCGACCGGATTCGACCATTGACGGCATCAATGTGAACCTGTCGCGTCGTCGCATGGGCGCTATTTTAGCCCGTGAAATTGCCGATGAACTGGATGTGGATGTGGTCATTCCGGTGCCGGATTCGGGCACCAGTGCCGCCATCGGTTTTGCAGAAGCCAGTGGCATCGAATTTACGCCGGGCATTTTGAAAAATCGCTATACCGGGCGGACCTTTATTGCCCCCACGCAGGAAATGCGGGAGCAATTGGTTAAATTAAAACTCAACCCCATCCGAGAAGAGTTGGAAGGCCGCCGCATTGCTGTCGTCGATGACAGCATTGTCCGGGGCACCACGAGTAAGCGTCTTGTAGCCCTGCTGAAAGAACGTGGCGCCAAAGAAGTTCACTTCCTGGTGACCTGTCCGCCGGTGGTCAATCCGTGCTATTATGGGATTGATACTGCGGAACGGGACCGGCTGATTGCAACCAAGATGGATATTGAGGGGATTCGCACCTACATTGGTGCAGATAGTTTACATTTTTTGAGTTCTGAAGGGTTATTGGAAGCGCTGGGCGGAGAACCGCGCTTCTGCGATGCGTGCGTCGGTGGCGCCTACCATTTAGGAGTGCCCGAAGAAGGAGAAAAAAGATGAAAGATGCGATGACCTACCGCGATGCGGGCGTTGATATTAGCAAGGGGAATGAAGCGGTTGATAAAATTAAGCCTCTGGTGGCTCGGACCAAGCGGCCGGAAGTCTTGGGCGGCTTGGGGGGCTTTGGTGGACTGTTCAGAGTGCCGGAAGGGTATAAAAAACCGGTTTTGGTTAGCGGCACTGACGGTATCGGAACCAAGTTAAAAGTGGCCTTTATGTGCGGCAAGCACGATACGGTTGGGATTGATGCGGTGGCCATGTGTGTGAACGATATTTTGGTGGCCGGTGCAGAACCCCTGTTTTTCCTGGATTATGTGGCGGTTGGCAAATTAAATCCGGATCAATTGGCAGAAGTGGTGGCTGGGATTGCCGAAGGCTGTGTCCAGTCCGGCTGTGCCTTAATTGGTGGTGAGACCGCTGAAATGCCGGGCTTTTACCAGAATGATGAATACGATGTGGCCGGTTTTTCCGTGGGAATTGTGGAAGAAGACCGTCTCTTGGATGGCAGTGCCGTAGGAGAAGGCGATGTGATTTTGGGCCTGCCGTCTACCGGCCTTCACTCCAATGGGTATTCCTTGGCACGCAAAATTGCCTTTGAACGAGCCGGTAAGCAAACGGACTCTTATATTGAGGAGTTGGGGGAAAGGCTGGGCGAAGCCCTCTTGCGCCCGACGCGCATCTATGTAAAAGATGTGCTCCCGATTTTAAAGGAAAAACCGGGGGTCATCCACGCCATGGCCCACATCACCGGTGGCGGCTTGGTGGAAAATGTGCCCCGAGTCCTGCCTGAAGGGCTATCAGCAGAAATCAAGACCGAGGCTTGGCCCCGTTTGCCGATTTTTGATTGGCTGGCAAAAGAGGGACAGGTGCCGGAAGAGGATATGTGGCGCACCTTCAATATGGGGATCGGCCTAGTGCTTGTCATCGGAGCAGCGGACGCGCAAGCGGTTTGTGAGGATTTTCAGGCGCGCGATATTGCTTATTATGATATTGGCCGGATTGTCAAAGGCGATCAAAGTGTGGTGCGGGTGTGAAAAGGTTAAATTTAGTGGTCCTGGCATCCGGTCGCGGGTCGAATTTTAAAGCCATTCAGGCCAATATTGACGCCGGCCGCTTGTCGGCAGAGATTAAACTGGTGCTTTCCGATCATCTGAATGCGCCGGTTCTCACCCTAGCCAACCAAGCCCAGGTGCCGGCCCTGGCGCTGGCACCGGCGGATTATGCAGACCGGGCCGGTTTTGATGCGGCCTTATTGGCGGAAATTTGCAAGGTTGATTGTGATTTAATTGTTTTGGCAGGCTATATGCGGGTCTTGGGCGAAGCCTTTATTGAAGCAGCACCGGCTCCGATTATCAATATTCATCCGTCGCTCCTGCCCTCCTTCCCAGGGCTGCATGCCCAAGGGCAAGCGGTGGCCTACGGGGTAAAAGTCAGCGGCTGTACGGTGCATTTGGTCAACCATATTTTAGACGGTGGTGCCATCATTGCCCAACGGGCGGTGCCGGTTCTGCCGGGAGATGATGAGGACGCTTTGGCGGCGCGCATTTTACCGGTAGAACATGAATTGTACAGCGATGTGATTCAAAAAATTGCGGAGGGCAAGATTCGATTGACCGGTCAAACAGTCACCATTTTAGGGTAGAAAGGGGTTATTCCATGTCTTATGCACTCTTATCCGTTTCGGATAAAACGAACCTGATTCCTTTTGCAGAAGGGCTTATTCGCCACGGCTACTCCCTCTTGTCCACCGGCGGGACCTATCGCACCTTGCATGAGGCCGGTTTAGAGGTCAAGGCTGTTGATGACGTGACGGGATTTCCGGAAATGCTCGGCGGACGGGTCAAAACCTTACATCCGGTGATCCATGCCGGGATTTTAGCGAAAGAAACACCGGAGCATTTTGCCGAACTGATGCGCCAGCACATTCAGCCCATTGATATGGTGGTGGTCAACCTTTATCCTTTCAGGGAAACGATTGCCAAGCCGGAAGTTACGTTGGATGAGGCCATTGAAAATATTGATATTGGCGGGCCGACCATGCTGCGAGCAGCGGCCAAAAATCACGAACGGGTGACGGTTGTGGTCCGGCCGGAACAGTATAAATCAGTGCTCAAGGCCCTGGAAACGCATGGTGAAGTCCCGGCGGATATGCGGCAAAAATTAGCCTTAGAGGCCTTCCGCCACACGGCCGTATACGACAGCAGCATTTCAGCCTATTTGTCCAAAGCCTTTGCAGCGCCGGAATTTCCGGAAGAATTTGCCATTGGCGGCGAACGGAAAATGATCTTGCGCTATGGCGAAAACCCTCATCAGGAAGCGGCTTTTTATGTGTCAGACCCGACACCCGGGACCATTGCCAATGCGAAGCAGCATCAAGGCAAGGCCCTTTCTTATAATAATATTGTTGACTTGGATGCGGCTTGGCAATTGGTCAATGAATTCAGCGATGAACCGGCCTGTGCCATCATCAAGCACACCAACCCTTGCGGACTGGCCATCGGCAGCAATGTGCACGATGCTTACAGCCGCGCCTTGGCGGCTGATCCGGTATCCGCTTACGGTGGCATCATTGCCTTTAACCGACCGGTGGATGGAGCGACAGCCAAACACATTACCGAAACCTTTATGGAAGCGATTATTGCCCCGTCTTTCAGTGCTGAAGCCCTAGAGGCTTTTGCTGTTAAAGATAAGCTCCGGATATTAGAAACGGGCGTTGCCAAAGCGGATACAGCCCAATGGGTTGAGCGGGTTGGCGGCGGATTTTTGCTCCAATCCAGAGACGTTAACCCGATTGAGGCCGATCAGTTCAAATGCGTGACCAAGGTTCAACCGACGGAGGCCCAACTCCAGGACCTTATTTTTGCCTGGAAAGCGGTCAAACACGTTAAGAGCAATGCCATTGTCGTGGCCAAGGATGGGGTGACCCTAGGCGTTGGGGCCGGTCAGATGAACCGGGTCGGGTCGTGCAAAATCGCCTTTACCGAAGCGGGTCAGGAAGCGGCCGGTGCTGTTTTGGCCAGCGATGCCTTTTTCCCCTTCCGCGACAGCATTGATGAAGCGGCTAAGGCAGGCATTGTGGCGGTCATTCAGCCGGGCGGGTCCATCCGGGATGAAGAGTCAATTGCGGCTTGCGATGAAGCGGGCATTGCGATGATATTCACCGGTGTGCGACATTTTAGACATTAATGATTAGGAGGAAGAGCATGAATGTTTTGGTCGTTGGCTCCGGCGGACGGGAGCATGCCTTGGTCTGGAAATTGGCGCAAAGCCCTCAAGTGTCAAAAATTTTTGCGGCACCGGGCAATGCAGGCATGAAAAATTTGGCCACCTGTCTGCCTGTTGCTGCAGATGATATTGACGCCCTGGTGCAGGCGGCACAGGACAAGCAGGTGGACTTGACCCTTGTTGGACCGGAAAAACCCCTTACCATGGGTATTGTAGATGCCTTTGAAAAAGCCGGCCTGCCTTGTTTTGGCCCATCAAAGGCGGCGGCACGCATTGAAGGCAGCAAGGCCTTTTCAAAACAGTTGATGCAAAAATACAACATTCCCACCGCCCGCTTTGACGTATTCAGCGATTTGGCTGAGGCCAAGGCTTATGTGCATGCCTTGAATGGCCCCTGTGTGGTCAAGGCGGATGGCTTGGCGGCCGGTAAAGGCGTAATCATTTGCCCGGATGAAGAAACTGCCTATCAAGCTTTGGAAGATATGTTGTCCAATAAAGCCTTCGGTGAGGCCGGGCAAAAGGTCTTGGTGGAAGAATTCTTGCAAGGCCAGGAAGTGAGCATTCTCGCCTTTGCTGACGGTAAGCACGTGCTGCCCATGGTTTCTGCCCAGGACCATAAACGCATTTTTGACGGCGATGAAGGGCCGAATACCGGCGGCATGGGGGCTTATTCCCCGGCGCCGATTTATACGGAAGCCTTAGCTGAGGAAGTGCTCCAGACCATTATTAAGCCGACTGTTGCAGCTATGGCGCAAGAGGGCTGTCCCTTTACCGGGATTTTATACACCGGCCTTATGCTGACTGCTGACGGACCGAAGGTCTTGGAATACAATGCGCGCTTTGGTGACCCGGAAACGCAACCGGTTCTGATGCGGTTGGCGAGTGATTTGCTGGAACCGATTCAGGCCGCGCTTGCCGGTAAATTGGACCAAGTTAGCTTGACCTGGCGGCCGGAAGCAGCTGTTTGCGTTGTCTTAGCGGCAGAAAATTACCCGGCCAGCCCGCGTAAGGGCGACCCGATTAGCGGCATTGATAAGGCAGAAAATGACGAAACGGTCGTTTTTCAGGCAGGCACCCGGGAAGACGATAAGGGCCGCTTGTTGACCTCCGGCGGTCGTGTTTTAGGCGTTACCGCTTTAGGCGAGGACATTAAAAGTGCCATGGAGCATGCGTATAAGGCCGTTGCCTATATTGATTTTGACGGCATGCAATACCGTCATGATATTGGCATGAAGGCCTTGGAAGTGGAGGGCTGAAATGAGTCAACTCAAGCGCTATTTTGTCGAACGACGCGAGGGATTTCAAAGCGGCGCTGAGCACTTATGTGAGACCTTGCGACGGGATTTAAATTTAAGGGGCTTGACCGCTGTACGTCGCTTTGTCCGGTATGATTTGGATACGGTGCCGGAGACGCATGTTCGGCAGGTTATGGAAACCATCTTAAGTGAACCGTTTACAGACTGCATTTACACGGAAAGACTGCCGGAAACCGTCAAAGATGGCCATATTTTGGCAGTTGAGGCCCTCCCGGGTCAATACGACCAGCGGGCCGACTCTTGTGCTCAATGTGTCGAATTGGTCACCGGTCTGCGGCCGGTGGTGAGGACCGCCATGGTGTATGTTTTCTACGGCCAACTGACAGCAGCAGACCAAGCGGTCCTCCGCCATTACCTGATCAACCCGGTGGAAGCCCGGGAAGCCGCCTTGGACAAGCCGGACAGCCTGGAAACAAAAATTCCGCCGGTTGAGCCGGTGGCGGTTATCGATGGCTTTACCGACCTGGCAGAGGCCGATTTGCCGGCCTTTATTGATCGCTGGGGCTTGGCCATGGATGCAGCGGACGTGGCTTTTATGCAGGATTATTTTAAAAAGGAAGGCCGGAACCCGACGGAAACGGAATTGCGGGTAATTGACACCTATTGGTCCGACCACTGCCGGCATACCACCTTTAATACGCGGCTGACGGATATTGCCATTGACCGGCCGGAGGTGCAGGCTGCTTATGAAACCTATCGCGACATGCGCCGGGACGTTTACGGCGATAAAGAAGCAGACCGGCCGATTACCCTGATGGATTTGGGCACCTTGGCCGGAAAATATTTAAAGAAACATGGTTTGATTGACAAGCTTGACGAGAGCGAAGAAATTAACGCCTGCTCTGTCAAAATAGATGTGGCCACGGAAAATGGCAGTGAGCCCTGGCTCTACATGTTTAAAAATGAAACCCACAACCACCCGACGGAGATTGAACCCTTCGGTGGTGCAGCCACCTGCCTGGGCGGAGCCATTCGCGATCCGCTAAGTGGGCGCAGTTATGTGTACCAGAGCTTGCGCCTGACCGGTGCTGCCGATCCACGTAAACCCTTAGCAGAAACCCTGCCCGGTAAATTGCCGCAGCGCCGCATTTGCACCCTGGCAGCAGACGGGTTTTCGTCATACGGCAACCAGATTGGTCTGGCCACGGGCATTGTGGATGAGGTCTACCACCCGGGCTATGAAGCCAAGCGCATGGAAGTTGGGGCTGTGGTGGCCGCAGCACCGGCTGACCAAGTGGTGCGCAAGGTGCCGGAGCCGGGTAATATTGTCGTCTTAATCGGCGGCCGTACCGGACGGGACGGTTGTGGCGGTGCCACCGGCTCCTCAAAAACCCACACAGAAGAGTCTTTGGAAACTTCCGGCTCTGAAGTACAAAAGGGGAATCCGGTTGAAGAACGGAAAATTCAGCGGCTCTTCCGCAACCCGGACGTGGCGCGCGCGATTTTGCGCTGCAATGACTTTGGAGCCGGTGGTGTATCGGTGGCCATTGGTGAATTGGCCGATGGGGTTCATGTGAATTTGGACGCTGTGCCCAAGAAGTACGAAGGTTTAAACGGTACGGAATTGGCCATTTCTGAATCGCAGGAACGGATGGCTTGTGTCATCGCCCGGGAAAACTGGGACATGTTTGCCACCGCCTGTAAAAATGAAAACCTGGAAGCGACCGTTGTCGCAGAAATCACGGCGGAACCGCGGCTGGTGTTGGATTGGCAGGGACAAGCGATTGTCGATTTATCCCGGGCCTTTGTTGATTCGGCCGGTGCGCCGAAGAGCATGACCGTGCGCATTTCTGAGCCGGCCGGTGAGGCGGCTGACAAGCAGCCCTTTGCTGAGCAAGTGGCGCAAGTGGCAAGGGACCTGAATACTTGTGGGAAAATCGGCCTGACCGAGCAATTTGATGCGTCCATCGGTGCCGGCACCGTTTTATTCCCCCTGGGCGGCAAGACCCAGCGGACGCCCATTCAGACCATGGCAGGTAAAATTCCGGTATTGACCGGCGAAACCGATACCACCAGCCTCTTCGCCTACGGCTTTAACCCTTATGCCATGGCAGCCGACCCGTTTAAGGGCGCTTATGCTGCTGTGGTTGAAGCGGTGACCAAGGTTATCGCGACCGGAACAAGCAACAGGCGCATTTACCTGTCCTTACAGGAATACTTCCACAGCTTACGGACTGACCCGGAACGCTGGGGACAACCCTTTCAAGCGGTTCTCGGTGCTCTCCTGGCCCAGTATGACATGAGCGTTGCGGCCATCGGCGGGAAAGACTCGATGAGCGGCAGCTTTGAAGAACTGGACGTACCGCCGACGCTCGTCGCATTTGCGACAGCTGTTAGTGACGCCAAGCGGATCATCAGTCCGGAGTTTAAAGCGGCAGGCCATCAAGTGGCCCTCTTCCACTTACCGCAAGCAGAAGGCCGCATTGACCGTGCAGCCTTCCGTGAGGCCTGGGCGCAGTATGAGCAGGCCGTTGCCGATGGCAGCATTGTGGCTGCCTGGGCAGTCACCCATGCTGGTGTAGCGGAAGGTCTCTTTAAGATGACGCTGGGCAATCAGATTGGCGTATCCTTATCGGCAGCGGGCGTAAAGGCCGCTGAGCAGGCCCGAGTGGGCAGCATTATCCTGGAATTGGCGCAACCTTTTGCCGCAGCAGAGATCATCGGGGAAACCACGGACCGCTTTAGCCTTCAACTTCCGGAAGGGAATGTGGACATGGCGCCCTTGAGCGAGGCCTGGACAGAGACCCTTGCCGGCGTTTACCCCATTGCCGCAGACCAAGCCGGTGAAGCGGTGGTACCGCCGGTACCGACGCGCCCTGTGCTGACCCGTCGTATTCCACCGATTGCTGTGCCGCGCGCCGTGGTACCGGTATTCCCGGGCAGCAATTGTGAATATGACACGGCACGGGCATTAGAGCGGGCCGGCGCTAAGGTGGAGACCGTCTTGGTGGCCAATTTGACCCCGCGTTTATTAGACGACTCAGTCCTGCGGATGGAAGAAGCCATTCGCCGGGCGCAGATCATGGTTTTCCCGGGCGGCTTTTCTTTCGGCGATGAACCGGATGGCAGCGGAAAATACATTGCGGCCTTCTTCCGGGAACCGCGGCTGGCGGAAGCCCTTCACCGCTTCTTAGATGACCAGGACGGTTTACTCCTGGGCATTTGCAATGGTTTTCAAGCCTTGGTTAAATTGGGGCTTTTGCCACATGGCCGAATTACCCCTCCTGCAGACAATGACTGCACCCTGACCTTTAACGCCATCGGCCGCCACCAGAGCCGGTACGTGCACACCCGGATTGCTTCCAATGCCTCCCCCTGGTTGCAAGGGGTGGCCCCGGGCGATGTCCACGCCATCCCCATTTCACACGGGGAAGGACGTTTCATGACCACGCCTGAACGGCTCCGGACCTTGATGGATAAGGGGCAGATCGCTACCCAATATTGCAATGCGGCCGGTATGCCGCAAATGACCATTGCTGATAACCCCAACGGGGCCATCTGTGCCATCGAAGGGCTCATTTCAGCAGACGGCCGTATTTTAGGGAAAATGGGCCACAGTGAGCGTATTGGCAGCAATATTGCGAAAAACATACCGGGTAACAAGGACCAGCATATCTTTGAAAGCGGCGTTCGCTATTTTACTGACTAATGCCATCGGACAAGACAAGAAAAGGCCGGCTCGCCGACCTTTTCTTTTTTTGTATGCACACCATCGGTGGACTTTTTGCAGAAAAATGCGGGTAAACAGTTGACAATTCCGCGACAAATAGATACCATCTATAGGCAACGGAATAAAATCCGCACGAGAAAGACCGAGAGGGGCAGGACATGAAAGAGAACTTGTCAAATAAACGCTATATTGTCGATGAGCGTATTTTACCGGAAGCCATCTTAAAGACGGCACAAACAAAAGAACTGCTGGCAAAATTTCCGGCTTTAACCATCAATGAAGCGGTGAAGCAAATTGGGATTAGCCGCAGCGCTTTTTACAAATATCGTGATGGCGTATTTCCTTTTTATGAGGCGATTAAAGAGCGCATCATTACCTTACAAATCAACTTGGAAAATCACACCGGTGTTTTGTCTGCTTGCTTGAATGTCATCGCACAGAGCGGCGCCAGTGTTTTAACCATAAACCAGGGCATACCGACCCAAGGGATTGCCCGCGTCACCATCAGCTTTGAATCGCAAGAGGGATTTTCAAATTTGGAAGACTTGCTCGAAGCGCTGTATGATGTTGACCGGGTGCTCAGTGTCGAACTGGTTGGACAGAATAATTTATAATGAGGTCGATAACGATGAAAACAATTCATGTGGCTTTATTGGGCTTGGGTACGGTTGGCAGCGGCACCTTTGAAGTGATTATGGAGCGGCAGAAAGATGTGTTTGTCCATAAGGTCGGCGCTGATATTTTGGTTAAGACCATTTTGGTGCGCCATCCGGATAAATATCGGTCAGTCGTTCCTGACGGTGTGCAATTAACGGCAGATATTAATGATGTTTTAAATGATCCGGCCATTGATATTGTGGTTGAGGTGATGGGCGGTATTGAACCGGCCAAAACATATATTTTACAGGCGCTGGCTGCCGGTAAGAGCGTTGTCAGTGCTAATAAAGATTTGATTGCTGTTGCCGGCCGAGAAATTTACGCTGCAGCGGCCAAAGCCGGCAAAGACTTTATGTTTGAAGCAGCGGCCATGGGGGCCATTCCTATTGTACACCCCTTAATGGAAGGCTTATCTGCCAATCATATCCAGGAAATTGTCGGCATTATGAACGGCACGACAAATTATATTCTCTCTAAAATGGCTGCTGAAGGCTGGAGTTATGATCAGGCGCTGACAGAAGCAACGCGGTTGGGGTATGCGGAAGCAGACCCGACTGCGGATGTGGAAGGCTACGATGCCGGTCGTAAGGTGGCCATATTGGCGAACTTGGCCTTCCATTGCCCGGCTGTTTTTGATGATGTTTACATTGAGGGCATTACCAAGGTCAGCGCTGTGGACATTGCTTTTGCAAGCCGGTTTGGCTATGTAATCAAACTTTTGGGCATTGCCGATCAGCAGGAAGATGGTGTGGCGTTGCGGGTTTACCCGGCATTGATTGATAAAAGCCATCCCCTGGCCAGCGTGAACGACAGCTTCAACGCTGCTTTTGTGCGCGGTGATGCAGTTGATGAGGCCATGTTTTATGGCCGTGGTGCCGGGAAATTACCGACGGCCAGTGCAGTGGTCGGGGATGTCATTGATATTGCGCGCAATATTGTCTGTGGTTGTGAAGGTCGGTTGGGAGATAATACCTTTGCCTCCTGTCATTTTTTACCGATTGACGAGGTCAAGAGCTCTTTCTTTGTACGGCTGTCAGTTAAAGACACCAGCGGCGTTTTGGCTCAAATCGGCCAGGCTTTCGGCGATGCCGATGTGAGCATTGCCCAGGTTGTCCAAGACACCATCGCAGACAGTGATTTGGCGGACTTGGTTATTATTACGCATGCCGTTAAAGAACGCAATTTCCGTCGGGCCCTGGCGGCTGTTTTGGCCACCGACGTGGTGCAGGCAGAGGAAAGTGTGATTCGCGTTTACGGTGATGTGCGATGAGTGAGACCTACCGGCTTCGCGTTCCTGGCACAAGTGCCAATCTGGGGCCGGGCTTTGATGCGGCGGGTTTAGCCCTCGGCTTATACAACGATTTATTGGTGAGGCCCACTGGAGGGGCAGCCATCAGCCTGGCAGTTGAGGGCGAGGGAGCGGATAGTCTTGATCCGCAGGATAACTTGATTATTGAGGCCTATCGCCGGGCATTTGAACTTTTACAGAAGCCGGCACCGGGGGTTCGCCTGGAGAGCTTTAACCGCATTCCTTTGGCACGCGGCATTGGGTCAAGCTCTGCGGCCATTGTGGCCGGCATTGCGGCGGCGCAAGTGGTCAGCGCCGGTGCGCTGAGTTTGGCGACTGCCATCGACTTGGCAAGCGCCATGGACGGTCATCCGGATAATGTGCTTCCGGCCTTGGTCGGCGGTATTTGCGTGGCCTGCCGGGATCAGGAGGGGCATGTCTATTGGCACCGCATTGACCCGCCGCAGGGTTTGTATGCCATGGTTCTTATTCCGGATTATCCTCTGCCGACGGGCAAGGCCCGCCAAGCCATGCCGGAGGCGTACAGTCGCGAAGAGGCGGTGTACAACATCGGCCATTACGGCCTGGCTGTAGCGGCCTTCATGAGTGAAAATTTGGCCTTGCTGAAAGAAGCCTTAAAGGATCGGCTGCATGAGCCCTATCGCCTGCCTTTGATGCCCGGCATGGCGCGGATGCGTGAGCTGGCGCTTGACGCTGGGGCGCTGGCGGCGCCGGTCAGTGGCGCCGGCAGCACGATGCTTGTTTTAAGCGATAAGCCTTTGGCTGCAGCGCCTTTTATGGCCCAGGCTGCTGAAGAGAAAATAAAGCTGCAAGCACTCAAGGTGCCGATTATCGCCCAGGGCGTGCAGCGTACAGATACAGAAACGGAGATGGTATTATGGCCTTAATTGTCCAAAAATACGGCGGGACGTCTGTCAAAGACACGGACCGCATCAAAATTGTTGCAGAACATGTTGCCCAAACGGCAGAAAACGGAAACGACGTTATTGTTGTTGTTTCAGCACCGGCAGGTTTTACCGATGACCTGACCCAACGTGCCGCCCGCATTTCCGATGACCCGTCACCGCGGGAAATGGACATGCTGTTGTCAACCGGGGAACAAATTTCCATCGCCCTGCTGGCGATGGCCTTACAAGAACTGGGCCATGACGCCATCTCGCTTACCGGCGGACAGATGCGGATTTTCACCGACCATGCCCATACCAAGGCGCGCATTCAATACATTGATTTGGACCGCGTGAAAGATGAGTTGGGCAATGGGCGGATTGTCATCGTTGCCGGTTTTCAGGGACGGACCCAGGAGCATGAAATTACCACCTTGGGCAGAGGTGGCTCAGATACGACAGCCGTTGCCATAGCAGCAGCCCTATCGGCGGATTTGTGTGAGATTTATACAGATGTGGACGGCATTTATACAGCCGATCCGCGGGTGGTGAAAAATCCGTCCAAGTTGAGTAAGATATCCTACGATGAAATGTTGGAGTTGGCCAGCTTAGGGGCCAAGGTGCTTCATCCGCGTTCCGTTGAAATGGCCAAAACCCACGATGTACCCTTGGCCGTACGATCCAGCTATGACACACAGACAGGAGGGACCCTAGTCGTGAAAACAGAAGCCTTAGAAAAAGAGTACCCGGTTACCGGTCTGGCATGTGACCAGAATGCAGCGGAAATTGTCATTTACGGCGTAGACGATCGTCCCGGTATCGCTGCGATGATTTTTAACGCCCTGGCAGATGAAAATGTCAACGTTGACCTGATCATTCAAAGTGGTGTCCAGAATGCCAAAAACGACATCGCCTTCACAGTTCCGCAAAATGAATTGAAGAAAACCCGCCGCATCATCAACAGCTTAAAAGATGATGTGCTCTATGAACGGGTCACCTTTGACGATAAGGTCATGAAAATCTCCGCCGTCGGGTCCGGTATGGTCACCGGCCGTGGCATTGCGGCAACCATGTTCCGCGTGTTTTATGAAAATGGTGTCAACATTGACATGATCGGCACCTCAGAAATAAAAATCTCCTGCATCATCCGCGATGAAGAAGGCCGTAAAGAAAAGCTCATGCAAGCCCTGCACGATGCTTTCGGGCTCGAGTCCATCGGTGAAAATGAAGACAGAAAAAGCGAATAATGCCGGTCCGGCCCCCTTATCCAGGGGGCTTCTTTTATAAAGAAATTAAATATTTGGCAAAAATAAAGGGGACGAATGCAGCAAATAATGCTATACTGTCAACAAGGAATTGTTGTGCAGAAAGGTGAGAACTATGTGGAAAGACTGGATCAAAGACAATAAAGGCCTTCTTGTGCTCTGCTGTGCCCTGACCCTTCTCATAGCTGTGGCAGTTGTTGCCTTGGCTTCGCCAGGCGGTTTAAAGCAATTGCCACAGGCAAGTAAAATCCGTCAAGATATGCCGCGGTTTGAAACCGTTCATGGCAAGGGGGGGACCGTGCTGACGCTGGAAGCCGTTCCGTTTTCTTCATCGCAGCCCTTCATCAATCCGGAGTATTCTAATTTTGGCCTTTTAGACCACAATCATTTATATATTTATGACGATGCGGATTTGTCTGTTTTCAAACGGAAGGTAAGCGAAAAAAATGAAGCCTGGGCGCTTGACAAAAGCTATTTGTCAGAAGGCAAATGGCAGTCCTCCAGCACCATTACCGATATCAGCGGTAAGTCGCCCTTTCTACTGATTGAAACGTTTGATGAAGCAGATGCTGCTTTCTTTATTGATAAAAATGTCTCACAAGTCCCCTGGGACTCCGGCCGCCTACTTGAAAAAGCCGTGCTCATGTCTCATACGCGCAAGGGCCTTTCTTTTGCCGATAATACAGCCGTGCAGCGCTTTGAACTTGATGATGCAGGCTTAATTGTTAGCCAGGAGCCGCTGAGCCTGCAAGGCCTTCAAACCGATAAAACCAAAGGCCATGTGCAAGTTAGGGACGTGGTCACCGCCTATTATGATGACCAGAAAGGAATCCATCTGGTGGCGGAAGCAGACGACAAAATTTGGGTGCTTAGCTATAAACCGAATGGCGACCTGGTTCAGCAAACCTCCATGCCTGCGAAAAAATTCGGCGCCCCGAAAAGCATCACCCCGGTTAAAGGCGGTGTTGTTTTAGCCGCCAGCAGCGGTTTGACCGTCATTCGCAATGATGGTGCCGTAGACGTCTTTGACGCACGAAGCCTTATTGAACGGGACAGCGCCCGGATGCCCGCTTACGTCATTGGCTTTGACGTTGACAAAGACAGCCCCTACCTGTGCGTCGCCGCAAAAATCTCCGACCGTTCACCCACGCAATTTTATATTGCCAAAGCACAAGTAAAAATAGGTAAATAAAAAATAAGCGTTTCAAACTTAAGGGGTTGAAACGCTTATTTTCTATAGTTGCTGGCCCTAGGGCAGTTCATTTGCTAACTTTCCATGTTCTTAGACGAAAAGCTTTATCGGGGAGGAGAAATCTTTATAAACGTAGCTATATGTTCGGTACCGTTAGTTGTTGTCCCCAGTAGTGCAGCAGCTTTTGATTGAGTGTAGTAAGCATAGCCATTGTAACCGTTGACTACATTAACAGCACTTGTCGGACCGCAATTGTAAAGTGTGCTTTGATATTCATAGGGCATAAGTAAATATTTATCTTCCCAATCGCCGATGGCAAATAAATTTTTGTCGCCAGGCAGCGATGCTTTTTCAGGCATCGAGGCCAGACGTTCTTTTGCCATACGTGTGGACTCCATCCGCATATTTTGTGATTCGGGTGAGAGGTAATCGGTATCTTCCGGGTAGACCTCGGCATAAAGTTTGTTTTCAATCGTCATTAACTGTTCAAGCGAGATCTTATCACTGTAGTAGGCTGTATAAGCTTTACCCAGTTCAATGAGCATTTGGTCTGACTTTTTATTTAATGCAATTTCCCAATCTGTTAGCGGTTCACACCCTGAGTTTACTTGGGGATCCCAATGACCGGATTGTTCAACCGGTTGTTCATCAATACCATTCTCTTCAGAAGCATATAAGGTACTTGGAAGTAAAAAACAAAGCATTGCTAATAGTAAACAGGGTGGTAAATATTTTTTCAACATAGTAAAACCTCCTTAGTTGGTTAGTGTGTAAAGCATAAAATATGGACGCTTATCTTGACGGTACTGCACTAAATAGGTGTTCTCCAGCCTTGTAGGACTAATGTGGCGGGGAACCCCATCATTTATACCGTAAGGCTCATATTGCAAAATTTCTCCCCGCGCGTTTTTGGCGCGGTAGACGACCCCTTCAGAGAGAGAAACAATTGGCATATCGTAAGGTTTGCTGATGGCTTCGAGATCAACTGTCATGCGATCCTTTCCTAAAAGAACCGGAAGGGAAACAATGGTGCTGTCTTCGCACATTGGCAGGCTGCGGTCTATTTTCCCGACCCATTTTTTATGGGCTAGGTCATAGACCCAAATTTCTCCGCTGATGAGCTTGCCGCTGGCTTCGTCAATGAGAAAGTTTTCGCCTTGGGGTTTGTGCCGTAGGATTAAATAATCGCCGTTTAAATGAGGTGCTAAAAAATTACTGCCCTTGAACAGCCGTTCTGTTGTACCTACCTTTAGATCGTAGGCGTACAGAGCGCCATACTCCCGCATCCTTTCCAGGAGTAAGGTTTTTGTCCAAACCGCCATGTCATTATTGAGGGCTAGGGCCATTGTGCCGTTTGGGTAGGCCGTGAGGGATAGACTGTCCAATACGGTTTTTTCTTGTGTTTTATGGTCGTAGAGGCGGACCTCTAAGCTGTTTGTCGCATCGTTAAAATAAAGGTAAAAAATATTGTTTTCAGTGAAACAGATATTCCTGAGAATGTATTCTCCATAGGGAATATTTTTCAGATGGTTAAAAGAGGCTTCTTCTACACAGATTACCGGGCCGTTTCCATGGCGTTTCTTGGTGTAAAGATACCAGTTTTGCGGTGCTTTGGACAAGGTTTCCGGTATTTCAATCCATGATAGGTCCTCCTTGCCAATATTATAGGTGCTAATAATGTAGCCCTTGTGCTGTGGCCTTAAAAGGGTGTCCTCAGATGTTTTGACAGATACAATCCATCCTTCTTCCAGCCTTTCCTCAAAGACGGTTTGGCCATTTTCCAATACAGTGGCCGGTGTGCATGTGGCAGGGATATTCTCCAGTAGGGTTTCTTCAACCATGAGCGGGGTATCCACATATCTAAAGGGTTTGACCTGCTCAAATTGATAATAATCAAAACGAACCCGGGCCTGAGCCTTTGGTGCATCCCATTCAACGGTGCCAAACTGATCCATTAAACTACGCAAGGGGAAGTACAATTGTTTCTTGTAGCTGCGTACTGGTGATGTCAGTGTCTGCTGGGTATTGTTTAAGCGGTAGTGGGCATCGTTCAATTGTCCAGTGATGATAATGTTTCTGTTTTCGTTGGCCAGCTCATACCGGTTTCCCTCTTGATGGAGCGACAAGAAAAAGGTCTTTTTCAACAAATTTTCCGAAATAAAAATACGGTTTTGATCAATCAAGAAGTCTTCTTTTGTGCTATCTTGCAGAATAGTGCCGTTCACATCAAGGGAAGCGGCTTCCGCAGCTGATGGTTGAATGAAGATACAGAAAAGGCCGGTCAAGAGTAAAAGTAAAATTTTGTCTTTCATAAGGGATCCCTCCTTAACACCTTATCTTGCTTTGATGTGGACTGGCTTGCATTTGTGGTCGGTGCGCTGGGAATAAAATCATACAATAATTATTACAAGGTTATTTTACCACATAAGAACTAAAAAGCATAGATTATATCAAAAAAAGCAGCCTTTTTGCAAAAAGCGACAAAAGAACAGAAAAACTAGAAAAAAGTCTTACAGAAGCTTGACAATCGAAAAAGATGATGGTATTATAAACAAGCTGTCGCAAGTGGCAGCTCTTTGACAATTAAACAGCCAGACAAGCGTACGAATTAAGTGAACATGAGCTAGAGCT
>NZ_FNAF01000006.1 GCF_900101835.1 Peptococcus niger | reverse complement strand
CGGCTTTTTGATACGGTTGACCGGCTCTTGGACCATGAGCCCCTGGATGCCTTGGTGAATGCGGCAGGCATTGACCATTATGGCTTGCTGCAGGACTTGGACATGGATCATTGGCAGGATATTTTAGCCGTCAATGTAACGGGCAGTTTTTTGATGGTGCGGGCCGCCTTGCCCCAATTGATTCACGCCAAACATGGCAGCATCTTAAACATTTCATCCATCTGGGGGGCCAGGGGGGCCTCCTGCGAAGTGGCTTATTCCACCTCTAAGGGGGCGGTGGATGCCTTTACCAAGGCCTTGGCCCAGGAGTTGTCCTACAGCGGCATCCGGGTTAATGCGCTGGCCCCGGGGGTGGTGGCCACCCGGATGTTTGACCACCTCAGCCCGGCGGACCAGGTGGCAACGCTGGCGGAAATTCCTTTCGGGCGGGCCGCTTCACCGGAAGAAATTGCTAAATATGCCCGCTTTCTATTGTCAGAGGATGCCGCCTATATGACCGGTCAGATTCTCACCGTGGCCGGAGGCTTTGTCATCTAAAGGACGGGCTTGACCCTACGCCGCCGGTTTTTCCGCGCGGCGTATCTTTTATTGAATTGGTTTTATCCCTTTGATATAATCAAAATAACTTGTTGCGATGATTTTTCTGTTTTATCCTGGACCTAGTTATAGAAAGGACGACTATGAAACCGTTTGTTCATTTGCACAACCACACCGCTTTCAGCCTCTTGGACGGGGCGGGGCGGATAGAGGATGAGGTGAAGCGAGCAGCGGAACTGGGCATGCCGGCGCTGGCCATCACCGACCATGGTGTGATGTACGGCGCCGTTCAATTTTATAAGAGCTGCCGCGCCAACGGCATTAAGCCGATTATCGGCTGTGAGGTCTATGTGGCGCGCCGGTCGCGGTTTCAAAAAGAAGGCGGCCGCGACGAAAAGCCCTACCACTTGATTTTATTAGCGGAGAATGAAACCGGCTACCATAACTTGTGCAAGCTCGTCACCCTGTCCTACTTGGAAGGATTTTACTATAAGCCGCGGGTGGACCGGGACTTGCTGGCCGCCCATCACGAGGGGCTGATCTGTTTATCGGCCTGCTTAGGCGGAGAACTGCCTCAGTGCCTCTTAAATGGCGATGAAGAAGGCGCCCGCGAAGCGGCGATATGGTACCGGGATACCTTCGGGCCGGAGCATTTTTATTTGGAACTGCAAAATCACGGGCTGCCGGAACAGCAGGTGGTTAATGACGGCCTGCTGCGGTTGAGCCGGGCCCTGGGCCTTGAAACAGTCTGCACCAATGACAACCATTACGTCAAGCGGGAAGATGCCCAGGTCCAGGATGTGATGCTCTGCATTCAAACCGGCAAAAGGCAAGATGATCCGGACCGGATGCGCTTTGACAACAATGAGTTTTATTTAAAAAGTTATGATGAAATGGCGGCGGCTTTTCCCGGGCAGGCGGCGGCTTTAGACCGGACGGTGGCCATCGCCGACCGCTGTCAATTTGACTTTGTCTTTGGCCACAACCATATGCCCTATTTTGAGGTCCCGGACGGGCTCAGCACCGGCGCGTATTTGCGCCAGCTCTGCCTCCAAGGCTTGACCGACCGCTACGATACCGTCGATGCCCCCTTGCTGGAGCGCTTAGATATGGAACTGTCGGTTATCGGGCATATGGGGTATGAAGCCTATTTTTTGATCGTCTGGGATTTTGTGGACTACGCCAAGCGCCAGGGCATTTACGTTGGCCCGGGACGGGGCTCGGCGGCCGGCAGCCTGGTGGCCTATGCCTTGGGGATTACGGCAGTGGACCCAATCCGCTACAACCTGCTCTTTGAGCGCTTTTTAAATCCCGAACGGGTCAACATGCCGGACATTGACATTGACTTTTGTTATGAGCGGCGCGGTGAAGTGATTGACTATGTAACCCGCAAATACGGGGCAGACCACGTATCGCAGATCATCACCTTCGGCACCATGGCGGCGCGGGGGGCGGTCCGGGATGTTGGCCGGGTTATGGATGTGCCCCTGTCAACGGTTAACCGCGTTTGCAAGCTGATTCCCATGGAATTGGGCATGACCCTTGATAAGGCCTTGAGTGCCGCGCCGGACTTGCGTCAGGCCATGGCAGAGGATGAGCGGATTGATGCCATGATTCGCATGGCCCAGCGGCTGGAAGGCCTGCCCCGCCATGCCGGCACCCATGCGGCAGGCGTGGTGATCAGCCGTGAACCGATGGATTGTTACCTGCCTCTGCAAAATGGCGGTGAAGACGGGTCGGTGATCACCCAGTTTTCAAAAGATGAAGTAGAGGAAATCGGTCTTTTGAAAATGGACTTCCTGGGCTTGCGGACCCTGACGGTGGTCAATAAGACCATCGAATTGATTGCCGCCCGCCACGGGGTAAGGGTTGACTTCCAGACCATTGATGAAAATGACCCGGATACCTACGCCATGCTTTCCCGCGGCGATTCTTTGGGCATTTTTCAGTTGGAAGGCAGTGGCTTACGGGTCGTGCTTAAAGACTTGAGGCCCACTTCCCTGGAAGACGTCATCGCCTTGGTGGCCCTGTATCGACCGGGCCCCCTGGGCAGCGGTATGGTTGATGATTTCATTGCGCGCAAGCACGGTGAAAAAGAGATTGAATACCCCCACCCCCTCTTGGAAACCATTCTGGAGCCGACCTACGGGGTCATCCTTTACCAGGAGCAGGTGATGCAGATTGCCAGCCGCTTGTCCGGCTTCAGCTTAGGAGAAGCGGACATGCTGCGCCGGGCCATGGGCAAGAAAAAACCGGAAATCATTGAGGGCTTTCGGACCCAATTTATTGAAGGGGCTCAGAAGAACGGCGTCGAACGGGACCAGGCGGCGCATATTTTTTCACTGATTGAGTACTTTGCCGGCTACGGGTTTAATAAGAGCCACAGTGCCGCTTACGGGGTCTTAGCCTTTCAAACGGCCTGGCTTAAATGCCATTATCCGGCTGAATTTATGGCTGAATTGCTGAATTCCTTTGTGGACAATGCGGATAAGGTGACCTTCTACATTAAGGAATGTGTGGACTTGGGCATTCCCGTTTTGCCGCCGGACATTAACGAAAGCGGCAATGGCTTTACGGTGACCTCGACCGGCATTCGCTTTGGCCTTAAGGCCATCCGCGGCGTCGGCGATGGGCCGGTGGCAGCCATTATAGAGGCACGAGAAGCCGAGGGCCCCTTCCAATCGCTGCAGGATTTCTGCCGGCGGGTAGACCTGTCGCGGGGTGTGAACAAGCGGGTCTTGGAAAGTCTGATTCGGGGCGGGGCTTTTCAGTCGCTTACGCCGAATAAGCGGGCGCTTTTGGCGATTTTAAACGAGTGTGTGGCTGAAGGGCAGGCCCTGCAAAAGGCCACCCATTCAGACCAGGTCTCTCTTTTCGATGTGGCCGATATAGACCCGGCGGCCCAGATGGCGACCATTCCCCTGCCGGATGTGGCAGACTATGCCAAGGCAGAGCACCTGCGCATGGAAAAAGAGCTGCTGGGCATATACGTCAGCGGTCATCCCCTGGACAATTATCGGGACATCCTGCGGCGTCATCGGTCCGGCACCATTGCCGACTTAGAAGACCGGCAGGAGGGCCAGCGCATTACCCTGGGCGGGATTTTATCGGGTGTTCGTTTTCAAACCACCAAGAAGGGGGACTTGATGGCTTATGCCAGCCTTGAAGATGAAACAGGCAGCTTAAATTTGCTCGTTTTTCCGCGGGCCTTAAGCGATTTGCGCCGGTACTTGGAAGATGGCGAAATTGTCCTCATCAGCGGCAAGTATCAGCCGGAAGAAGACGAAAAGAAATGCTTTGTCAATGACATTCGTCCCTTAAACGAGCTTCAGTCCTCCTCGGCAGCGGTGGAAGAGGGGGCGGAACCGGCAGCTTCCAAGCTGCAGGGGAATCTGGCCCTTTTTGTCAAGGTGCACAGCAAGCACCAGGAGGAAGAACTTCTAGCGGTTTTGCAGGGGCACAAGGGCAGCCAGCCGGTGTATTTTTATTATCCGAGTGAGAAAAAATTGCTGCGGTTGGACGCCCAGTACAATGTGGCGCAGTCGGAGGCGGTATTAAAAGAGTTGCGTCTTTACCTGCCTTATGATGATGTTGCCTTTACAGCACAAGGGGGAGGTAAGGCATGAGTCAAGACCAGACGGATTTACGCCGGGCGGCTGTTCAGCAGCTGGAGGGACGCGGCATTGACCTTGAGGCCATCGCTGACTTGGTTTTGGATCTACAGAAGAAATATATTCCCGCCCTGACCCTGGCGGACTGTGTTAAAGCGGTCAATGCGGTCCTGGACAAACAGGATGTCCAGTATGCGGTGTTAACCGGCTTATTTTTAGATGAATGCTGTGAACAAGGAAAGATGCCGGCCGGGCTTCAGGAGGCCATGGTGTCCGATGCGGGCCTCTTCGGCATTGACGAGGCCTTGGCCATGTCCATTGCCAATATATACGGCACCATCGGCATCACCAATTTTGGCTATCTGGATAAGATGAAGCCCGGCATTATCGGTCAATTGGACCAGCACCCGCAGGCCGTTCATACCTTTTCAGATGACCTGGTCGGGGCCATTGCCGCAGCGGCAGCAGCGCGTTTGGCGCATCAAATTAAATGAGGTGACCTATGAAAATTGCAGTTTATTCCGGGACCTTTGATCCGGTGACCAACGGCCATTTATCCGTATTGGAGCGGGGTGCCAGGCTCTTTGACCATGTCTATGTTGCGGTGGCGCGGCAAAACTATAAGAGCAACCTCTTCAATACGGAAGAACGGCTGATTCTCTTGGAAGATGCGGTGCGGTGCATGGCCAATGTGACCGTGGAGGCCTTTGACGGCTTATTGGTGGACTTCGCCAAAGAGAAAGGCGCCGTCGGCATTTTGCGTGGCCTGCGGGTGATTACCGATTTTGAATATGAAATGCAGATGGCCTCTTTCAACAAATATTTATGCCCTTCAATAGACACGGTATACTTAACGGCGGCCCCGGAATTTTCCTTTGTCAGTTCAAGCATGATCCGGAACATCGCTGAGTTAAACGGTGATGTATCTGCCTTTGTCCCCAGCGGAGTGGCTGAAGCCTTACGGGAAAAATACGGTTATTCTGATGCGTCGTCAACGCCCTCCTTATAAGGGGGCGTCAAGGCAAGAGCCTCTGCGGCACAAGTGTGTCGCAGAGGCTCTTTGCTTAGCTTTTTAAGCTTAACAAGTCGGTCAGCCCTTCAATCATGTAGTCCGGCCGGGCCTTGGCTAAGGTCTCCTTACCGCAGGCGGCAAAGGCGACCCCGCAGGTCCTGATGCCGGCACGGCGGGCAGCTTCAATGTCGTGGGCTGAATCGCCAATCATCAGGGCTGTTTCCGGCGCGGCCTGTAAGCGGCCTAGGGCAATGTTAACCGGCTTGGGATCCGGCTTATGGACGTCCGTATCTTCAGGCCCTACAAAAACGTCTAAGTAGGGGGACAGGCCCAGGGCGTCCAGACTTTTATAAGCATTGACGCGTTTTTTTGAGGTGACCACGGCGATGCCGGCCTGTCGGGCCTTTAATGCGGCCAAGGTTTCCCGGGCCTGGGGGATGGTCACAATATCGCCCTGACCGCGACGGTCTGATTCGGCGCGGTAGGTCCGGAGCAAGTCTTGTGCCGCGGCGGGGCGCATCATCTGCAGGGCTTTTTCCAGGGGAATGCCGAAGGTGGCGGTGATTTCCGCCGTGCTGACAGACTCTCCCAAAACTTCCTGAAAGGCGTATTTGAAACAGCTGATCACGTGCTGATTGCTGTCGATTAAGGTGCCGTCTAAATCAAATAAAAAATTCTCGAATAGCATGGTGTCTCCTTTATGAGCTGGGTTCATTGCAGCAGTTCTTGAAATCCGTTACAATAAATTATAACAAGGAGGGTGAAATATGGAAACATCAGAAAAAATAACTATCCGCGAGGCTCAACCGTCGGATATGGATTTTATTTATGACTTGATTTACCAACTGGCCATTCATGAAGAACGGCCGGAAGATTTTACGGCGGATAAAGGGCATTTGGCAGACCTTATTTTTACCCGGCAGATGGCCCAGGTCCGCTTGGCCTTTTTAAACGATAAGCCCATGGCCTTTATGCTGTATTACCCGGTGGTGTCCACTTTCAGCGGTCATTTGAACTATTACGTGGAAGACCTTTTTGTCTTGCCGGCCGGGCGCCGGTATGGCATTGGCAAGCGGATGCTCACATCCTTGCGCGATGAACCGGGCATTGAGGGCCTCAAGTGGACCTGCTTGACCGATAATGAAGAAGGCCTGACCTTTCACCACGCCATTGGTGGGCAACAGGGTCTTGCCTGTTACCCCTTTTACTTGAACCGGTCGGAAGACGATGGTTCTGCTCAGTGACCCCATCACCACGCTGAAAGGCGTCGGTGACAAACGGGCGGCCCAGTTTGCCGGGCTGGGCATTCAGACGGTTTTTGAGCTTTTGCAGCATTATCCCTTTCGCTATGAGGACTACAGCCAAATGGCCCCTGTAGGCCAATGGCAGGAAGGGGAGACCGTGGCCTATGCGGGACGGGTGGTTACCGTTGAGACCAGCCGCACCAAGCGGGGCAAGACCCTTGTCAAAGCCCTGCTGGAGGGGCCGCAAGGGGAGGTCATCGCCACCTGGTTTGGCCGCTGGCAACTGGACAAGCGGCTGACCCGCGGCAAGGCCTTGTTTTGCGTGGGCCGGGTGAACGCACGGTTCACGCCGGAACTGGTCGTTGCCCGCCATGAATTTTTATCGGACCTGGAGCAAGCGGCTCACTACCGGCGCATTGAGCCGGTTTACGCTACCACAGAAGGCCTGACAAGCCGGACGATTCAAAAAAGCATAGACCAGGCCTTGAAGGCCTTGCCGCAGATGGCGGACCTGTGGCCCCAGGGGGCCGGCCTGATGCCAATTGATGCAGCTTGGCGGTGTATTCATAACCCGCCTGATGCGGAAGCCCTGGAAAAGGCACAAGTGGCGCTAAAGGTGCTGGAATTTTTGCTGTTAATCCTCTGGGCACGGGAACGGGGCGCCCCTGCGGCAGGCGGCATCGCCCATCCGGTGGCAGATGATTTAAGCCCCCGCTATTTGGCCAACCTGCCCTATGCCTTGACGCCGGACCAGGACCGCGCCGTCCAGGCCATTTGGCAGGACATGGCATCGCCGCATCAAATGCACCGGCTCTTGCAGGGGGATGTGGGTTCCGGGAAGACAACGGTGGCTGTTTTGGCCCTCTTGCGGGCCATTGCCAGTGGCCACCAGGGCGTCCTCATGGCGCCGACGGAGATTTTGGCAGACCAACATAAGATTACCTTAGAGACCGCCTTGGCCCCCTTGGGCGTCAGGGTCAGTTCATTGACCGGGAGCCTTTCCCGGAACCTTCGGGAGGACCGTCTGGCCCGGTTGCGTGATGGTCAGATTGACCTCATGGTTGGCACTCATGCCCTGTTTGAACCGGATGTTCACTTCCACAATTTGAGCTGTGTGGTGATTGATGAACAGCACCGGTTTGGCGTGCGTCAACGACGCTTGCTCACGGAAAAAGGTGTGAACCCGGACCTGCTGGTCATGACGGCTACGCCGATTCCCCGGTCGCTGGCCTTGACGGTCTATGGCGATTTGGATTTGACCTTGATTCGGTCCATGCCGCCGGGGCGGCAACCGATTCAGACTTACGCGATGGGCGGACATAAGCGGGCCGACCTCTACGAATTTATCCGCAGCCACTTGGCCGCCGGCGAAAGGGCTTACCTTGTCTGCCCCTTGGTGGAGGAAAGTGAAAAACTGGATTTGCAAAATGCGCAGAGCCTGTACCGGGAATTGGCGGAAGACGTTTTTCCCGAGTTTGGCATCGGGCTCTTGCACGGGCGGATGACGGCTGCCGAAAAAGCCGACGTGATGGCTGACTTTGCCGCTGGTGCCCTTCAACTGCTGGTGTCCACCACCGTCATAGAAGTGGGCATTGATGTGCCGGAAGCGACGCTGATGGTGGTTGAAAATGCAGACCGGTTCGGCCTGGCCCAGTTGCACCAGTTACGGGGCCGAGTGGGACGCGGCCGCCGGCAGAGCTATTGTTTTTTAATCAGCGACAATGACAGCCGGGAAGCCCGTAGCCGCCTGGCGCTTATGAGCCGGCATGCCGACGGCTTTGCCATTGCGGAAGCCGACCTCGCTTTACGTGGACCGGGTGAATTATTGGGCCTGCGGCAAAGTGGCGCCGGGGTATTTCGCCTGGCCGATCCGGTCCAGGATTATGCCCTGATTCCCAAGGCCCGGGATATTGCGGAAAGGATGGGGCAGGCAGAAGAAGTGCCGCCCTTACTGGCCTATTACATGGCCGACATGCGCAAACGGTTGATACCCTAGGAGGACAGATGAGAATTGTAGCAGGGCGACACCGGGGCCTAACCTTAAAAGCCCCTTCCGGTACCGGGACCCGGCCGACTGCCGACCGGGTACGGGAGGCCATTTTCAGCAGCATTCAAATGCGGCTGCCGGGGGCACGGGTGCTGGATGCCTTTGCCGGCACCGGCGCCATGGGTTTGGAAGCCCTTTCGCGCGGCGCCCGGGAGGCGGTTTTTTGTGAGCAGAACGGTGCCGCCGTTAAGGTTTTACGCGCCAATATTGAACGGGCAGATGAAGGCGGGCAAAGTATCCTCTTGCGCGGCGATCTTGTGCACTTGTTGGCAAGCGGCCGGGTACAAGGGCCCTTTGACATCATCTTTTTAGACCCCCCTTACCGGGCCGGACTCTATGAAGTGGTGCTGGACCGCATCAATGATGGACATTTTTTGGCAAAAGACGGCCTAATTGTCGCAGAAAGCGCAAAAAAGGCTTTATTTTCCGTCAACGATAAGGTATTCTTAGTGTATAAGCGTAAATCGTACGGAGATACAACGATTACCTATCTTATCCCACACAATTAACTCAGGAGGTATCGCCCATGGAAATTTTGGACCTCATTGATAAACTGGAGGACATGGTCAAAAATGCTAAGCAGCCGATTTTAAATAAGGATCAAGTGATTCTTGAACAAGATGAATTGTTTGGCGTCATTGATGATTTGCGCACCAATATGCCCACCGCCATTCAAGATGCCCAATGGGTCAAACGCGATGAAGAACGGATCATCGCCGCTGCCCAGGAAGAGCATGACCGCATCGTTGCAGAAGCAAAAGAGCGGGCGCGCGCCTTGGTGGAACAGCATGAAATCACCATGATGGCCAATGCTGAAGCCGCGTCCATTGTGAATGATGCTCGTCAGCAGGCCCATGACATTTTTGAAGGGGCCTTTAATTACGCCCATGACATCATGAGCAAGTTGGAAAACCAGCTGACCGTTTATTATGAAGTAATCCAAGAAGGACGCAGCGATATCCAAAAATCACTGGACGCCATGAAGGCACAGGACTTTGAGATTGAATATCGGCCCGATGATGAATCGGACGACAACAGATAAAAAAAGCTCTGCAGATGTTTTGCCCGAAAAGTCGGCGACCTGTCCGACCTGAGAGGGGTAAACTTCTTTGCAGAGCTTTTTTGAAAAAAGCACCGGAATAGCCCTGTGAACGGCTATCCCGGTGCTTTTGTTTTATTGATCTTGAACTTTTTTATAAATGGTGTAGAGCATATACAAAACGGTGACAGGTATGAGAATGGCTGCTAAAAATCCGATAAACATACCTATCATCATCGGCATTTCAATAATCATTGCCCTCGCCACCTTTCGTGAGGCTACTTGGTTAGCGGTTGTAATAAACCATAAGTGCCGCCCTTGCGGCGGTAGACCACATCAATGGCATCGCTTTCAGAATTGAGGAAGATGAAGAAGTCGTGGTCCAGCAGTTCCATCTGCATAATGGCTTCTTCCGGGTCCATCATGCGGACGTGAAATTGTTTGACTTTGGAAATCTTTTCAGCCTGTTCGTTTTGCAACTCTGCAGCTGTGTCGGCCGTTTTTTGTTCAGCTTCTTCCTGCCGGAGCAATTCGCCGATGTTGACCTCAGTTTGTTTGGCTTTCCGGTTGAGACGCGTTTTATATTTGCGAACCTGGCGCTCAATCTTGTCAACCACCTGGTCAATGGAAGCGTACATATCCATGCCGGATTCTTCTGCGCGTAAGATAAAGCGATTGATGGGAATGGTGGCCTCAGCCCGTTGCTCGCCTTTTTCAACCAGGAGCGTTACCGTTCCTTCCAGCTCTTTAGAAAAATATTTTTCTAACTTGCTAAAGCGCTTTTCAACATAGGTGCGCAGGGCATCTGTCACTTCAACGTTTCGGCCTTTAATTGTGAGTCTCATACATCCTCATCCTTTCCTGGGTAAACCTGCATAAAATTGGCAGGTTCTTTTCATACTGTATACCCGCAAAAAAGCAGTCCACAAACATGCTAGCGGCAAGTGCTGCAGCTTATTCTTGTGAGCTGTTAAAAGCTTCTAAGGCCTTTAACAGCTCAATAATGCGGTCGTTGGAAATATAGTAGGTGGCGCGCTGGCCGTGCTTTTTGAAGTTGACAATTTTATAGGCGCGCAGCAAGGCCAGGTGCTGTGATAAAGAAGACTGGGATAATTTGGTGCTTTCGTTAATCAACTGGTGAATGGCGGTAACGGATTGGGGGGAATCGGCAAGGATGCTCAGGATCATTAACCGATTGGCATTGCCAAGGAGTTTTAAGGTTTCCGCCATTTGTCGAAAGGGAATGTCTTTTTCCGAAAGCGTAAGCGTACGCGCATGATTTTTTATCTGCGGCATGGTAACCTCCTTGCATCTTACTGCAGTTATTTTAGCTTGCCGGTGTTATAGCGGGCTACTTTATTCGTACATTTAGTATAGCATGGTTTCGAATACAATAAAAGAATGATTTACGAATTGTTACAATTTTTTTTCTATTCCGAGTGTTCCTTGTAACAACTATAAATATTAAGGAAAAGCGCCATTTGGCGGGGCCATCTTGTGACCTGGGCAATATTCGTGGTATACTATTAGAGTTGTTTCAATACCTGCAGCTATCATAAGAAAGTAGTGACGGAATGGGAATAGATACATTAATTCGCAAATTAGTTGATGATAATAAACGTGATGTCAAGAAATTGACCCGCCGGGCCGAGGAAATCGGCGGTTATGCGGAAGCCTATAAGGCCTTGGACGATGCTGCTTTGGCGGCCAAAACAGATGAGTTTAAATCCCGCCTGGCAGCCGGTGAAAGCTTGGACGATATCCTGGCGGAAGCCTTTGCGGTGGTGCGTGAAGCGTCCACGCGGATCCTGGGCATGCGCCATTTTGACGTGCAGCTGATGGGCGGTATTGTTTTGCACCAAGGCCGGATTGCAGAAATGAAAACCGGTGAAGGGAAAACCTTGGTGGCGACCCTGCCGGTCTATTTGAATGCCTTGGAGGGCAAGGGCGTTCACGTCATCACGGTCAACGATTACCTGGCCACCCGTGACGCCAAGCAGTTGAGACCCCTGTATGAATTTTTAGGCCTGTCTGTGGGCTTGATTGTCCACGGGCTAACGTATGAAGAACGCCGCGAAGCCTATGCTTGTGACGTGACCTACGGGACCAATAATGAGTTCGGCTTCGACTATTTGCGCGACAACATGGTTATGCACGTGGAAAATATGGTGCAGCGGCCCTTGAATTACGCCATCGTCGACGAAGTGGACTCCATCTTAGTTGACGAGGCGCGGACGCCGCTTATCATCAGCGGCCCGGCTGCCAAGGCCAAGGATCTGTATACGCCGATGGCCCAAGTGGTGCGTCGCTTGAAAGAAGAGGATTATACCTTTGATGAAAAGCTGAAGACCGTCGCCTTGACGGAAGAAGGCGCCCAGCATGTGGAGAGCATTTTAGGCTTGGAAGACCCCCTCACCGCAGAAAACAACATGGAAGTCGCCCACCATGTGAACCAGGCCTTAAAGGCACAGGTGCTGATGAAACGGGACCGGGATTATGTGGTGAATGACGGGGAAGTCATCATCGTCGATGAGTTCACCGGCCGTCTCATGTACGGCCGTCGCTACAGCGAAGGGCTTCACCAGGCCATTGAAGCCAAGGAAGGGGTCAAAATTGAAAAGGAAAGCCAGACCCTGGCCACCATCACCTTCCAGAATTATTTCCGCATGTACAAAAAATTATCCGGGATGACCGGTACCGCTAAAACGGAAGAAGACGAGTTCCGCTCCATTTATGGCATGGACGTTGTCATTATTCCGACCAATAAACCGATGATCCGTGAAGATAAGCCGGATATCATTTACCGGACAGAAGACGGCAAGTTTGAAGCCGTTGCCGATAAGGTGACTGAGCTTTATCAAAAAGGCGAGCCGGTCTTGGTCGGTACGGTTTCCATTGAAAAATCCGAAAAACTGTCCGATATTTTAAAACGCCGCGGTGTGCCCCACCAGGTTTTGAACGCAAAATTTCACAAGCAGGAAGCGGATATCGTTGCGGAAGCCGGTCAAGAAAAAACTGTGACCATTGCCACCAATATGGCCGGGCGTGGGACGGACATTGTCTTGGGTGACGGCGTGTCTGCTCTTGGCGGTTTGTACATTATCGGTACCGAGCGCCATGAAGCCCGCCGGATTGACAACCAGCTGCGCGGTCGGTCTGGCCGTCAAGGGGACCCGGGGGTTACCCAGTTCTATATCTCGCTGGAAGACGATTTGGTGCGCCGGTTTGGTGCGGAAAGCCTGCCGGGCCTTATGGATAAGGTGGGCATGGACGATACCATCCCCATTGAAAACCGGATGGTCTCTCGTGTGATTGAAGGCTCTCAAAAACGCGTTGAAAGCCGCAACTTTGAAGTGCGTAAAAATATTCTGGAATACGACGACGTCATGAACAAGCAGCGTGAAATCATTTACGCTCAACGCCGCCAGGTTTTGGAGGGCGAGAACATGAAGGCCTCCATTCACGCCATGATTGAACGCATTGCGGAAAGCTTGGTGGACGAGGCAGCCGGCGGAGAAGAATACCCGGAAACCTGGAATTTGGACAAATTCGCCGACCGGATCAATGAAGTCTTCGGCATCACCGATATAGTGGACAAGGCACGTTTTATTGAGATGGACAAGCAGGAAGTTGAAGACCTCCTGAAAGAACGGGCTTTGGCGCGGTATGAAGAAAAAGAAGCGGAAATCGGCGAGGACCTCTTCCATCAGATTGAGCGCAATGTATTGCTGCAGACGGTGGATGCCAGCTGGATGGACCACTTGGACGCCATGGATCAAATGCGGGCCGGTATCGGTTTGCGGGCCTACGGTCAGCACAAACCCATCAATGAGTATAAGAACGAAGCCTTTGATATGTTTAACGACATGATCTACAATATCCAGTATGAAACCGTTCGTTTGATGTACCATGTATCGGTGGCCCAGCCGGAAGAAACCGCTCGGGAAACCGCTCCTGAGGAAAGAACGGATATTCTAAATGCCCGCCATGGCGATGAGGAACCGGCTAAGAAACAGCCCATCGTCAAAGAACAGAAAATCGGGCGCAACGACCCCTGCCCCTGCGGCAGCGGTAAAAAATACAAACATTGCCACGGCCGCAACGCTTAACAGCAATACGCCGGTCGGTGGACATTACAAAGGGATGTGACTTATGGACTACGAAGTACACAAATTATTTCAACTGTCTCAAACACGTCTCAGAGATTTGAGTGAATCTCTTTGACCTGCCTCATTTAAAAGAGGAATTAGACCATTTGGAAACACAGACGCTGGAACCGGATTTCTGGCAGGATTCGGATGCGGCACAGAAGGTTATGCAAAAGAAGAAAAGCCTGGAGGGTCAGCTCCGTCGTTATGAAAAGCTTTCAGACCAGCTGGATGATGTAGAGGTGGCCTTTGAGCTTTATAAGGAAGAGCCGGACCCGGACTTGGAAAAGGACATTGACCGCACCTTAAAGGACATAGAAGCCGGTCTGGAAGCCTTTGAGTTGGAAACGGTTCTGAACGGCGAATATGATGCCAATAACGCCATTGTTACCATTCATCCCGGTGCCGGCGGTACCGAGAGCCAAGACTGGGCAGAAATGCTCTACCGGATGTACATCCGCTGGGCAGAGCGCCGCGGCTTTAAGGTCACGGTTTTGGACTATTTGGACGGTGACGAAGCCGGCTTAAAAAGTGCCACCATTCTGGTCGCCGGTGAAAATGCTTACGGCTACCTCAAGGCTGAAAAGGGCGTCCACCGGATGGTGCGTATTTCGCCTTTTGACGCTTCCGGCCGCCGCCATACCTCCTTTAGTGCAGTAGAAGTTATGCCTGAAGTGGAAACGGACACGGATATTGACATTGACCCGAAAGACTTGTCGGTGGATACCTACCGGTCAACCGGCGCCGGCGGTCAGCACGTCAATAAAACGGAAAGCGCTGTGCGGATTACCCACCTGCCCACCGGCATTGTGGTGCAATGCCAAAGCGAGCGGTCCCAAATTCAAAACCGGGCCACGGCCATGAAGATGCTTACCAGCCGCCTGGTCGAAGAAAAAATCAAGCAGCAGGAGGCGGAAATTGCCAAGCTCCACGGTGAACAACAGGAAATTGGCTGGGGGTCGCAAATCCGCTCCTATGTATTCCACCCCTACACCATGGTCAAAGACCATCGCACCAATACCGAAAAGGGCAACGTCCAGGCCGTGATGGACGGTGACATTGATGACTTTATCAATGCCTGGCTAAAAACAGAAGCGGCCAAACGGGCCAACCGCAGCTTAAAGGCATAATGGTCGTCAACCGATCTCCTCAAAGCAGGCTGAATGTCTGCAAGGGGAGGTCGGTATTTTTTTATGGTCGAATTTGCCTTTCTGAAAAATTGGCGGTGGAAACCGGCTTTGGATAAGCATGAAGAGCGATGGCCCACTGGGACACCCTTTTTAAGCCTTTTCACCAAGCTTATTTCAGCCCAGTTGATCGCAGCCGACAAGAAAACGGACCAGCAGAAACCCTTACCGGGGAGGCCGGCCGCCTATCGTCCAAGAATATGGCGGTTGATTTAAGCATTCAGGGTAAAAAAAGCCCCCAAAAGATGGCACTTAGGTCCAACTTTTGGGGGCTGTGTTATAGTTGCTGTACTTCTCCCGCGCTTTTTTAGCGGCCCTTTTTCAGTTGCCGGGCCTGAAGGATGGCCTGGATGTTTTCGCCTGTTAAGGGGTCCTTGTGGTAGGGGATGATGTCGTTGAGGGGCTTTAAGACAAAGTCCCTTTCCCGATACCGGGGATGGGGCAGGTAGAGGCGTGGATTTTCGCTGATCAGGTCATCGTAAAAAATCATGTCCAAGTCCAGGGGCCGGGTGCTCCACTTCTCACCAGGCTGACGGCCGGCGGCCTTTTCCAGGGCCTGGAGCTGGCGGAGGCATTCCCGGGGCAGGAGGCAGGTATCAAAGAGGACGGCACCGTTTAAGTAAGGCGGCTCATTGTGGCGGCCGGCCGCCGGCGTTTCAATAAAGCTGGCAATTTTTTTTACGCGGATGCCGGGTATCCGGTCTAAGGCCTCAAGGGCATCGCATAAGTTTTTCAACCGGTCGCCCTGGTTGCTGCCCATGGCCACGGTCACCGGATGCCAGCCACGGGTGATGTTGACGGATACCTGGTCCAGGGGCAGGCCGATGGGCGCCCAGGGCTTGGCAATGCGCAGGACGACCGTGTGTAGGGCCGGAAAGGACAAGAGCAAGTGGCGGGCCAATTGCTCTGCTGCCGTTTCAATCAGTTTGACCGGGTGGGCCTGAAAAAAGTCTTGGATGCTGTGGCAGACGGCACCGTAATCAACGCTGCGCGACAGGTCATCCTGCATGCCGGCATGGCTGGTGACCAGGTCCAGGCGGGCGCTGATTTCAAAGCGCTGGCCCAGCTTGTTCTCTTCCGGAAAAACGCCGTGGTGGGCAAAGACGACCAGGCCTTCAATGTTAAGATAATCCATGGCCGTCGTCCTCCAGGGCCATGGCCACGGCCAAGGCTTCTTTGTTGACTTTGACATTGTGAACGCGGAAGATCCGGGCGCCCTTCAAATAACCGTAAACGGTGGTGGCGGCGGTGGCAAGGTCCCTTTCCTGGGCCGGCAGGTCAACGATACTACCAAGCAGGCGCTTGCGCGAGGTGCCTAGGAGTACCGGATAGCCGAGGGCGGCCAAGTCATCTAAATGGTGGACGGCCTGGGCATCTTGCGGGCGGGTTTTGGCAAAGCCAATGCCCGGGTCTAGAATCAACTGGTCGCGGCGGCAGCCGGCGGCCAAGGCCCGGTCAACCTGGTGCGAGATATCGTCCCAAACGGCTTGTGGATAGGTTTCATACCGGGGCGCTTCGTCATTGTGCATCAGGCAGTAGGCGACGCCGGTTTCAGCGATCAGACCGGCCATGGCCTCGTCGTACTTTAAGCCCCAGATGTCGTTGATCATATCGCAACCGGCATCGATGGCGGCCCGGGCGGTTTCAGCCCGGTAGCAGTCAACGGAGATTGGCAGGTCAAAGCGGGCTTTGACCGCTTCAATGATGGGCAGGATACGGGCACATTCTTCAGCAACGGAAATTTGCTGGTGACCGGGGCGGGTGGATTCACCGCCAATGTCTAAAATGTCGCAGCCCTCGGCAATCATGGCCTCAACATGGGCCAGGGCCTGGTCCTGCTGGACCCATTGGCCCCCGTCGGAAAAAGAATCCGGGGTGACGTTTAAGATGCCCATGATGTAGCCATGGTGTTCAAAATCAAATGTATGTTGACCGATCTTCATAAGACCTCCTGAGGTGAGTCGGGGTGGCATTAGTAGATGGGGTGGGTGTTCTTGCGGTCTGGCGGCCAGAAGCAGCTGTCGGCCGCAGGGCAGTAATAACAGGCCCGTGAATAGGAATCCGCCAGGGAAAAGGCTTCGCTTAGATTGGCCGGCGCTTTTTTCCCCGGCCAGCCGTGTTCTTCAATCAAGGTTAGGACGACCTCTTGACGGTCTTTCGGAAAGCCGATGGCATCCAGCCATTGGGCAGCTAAGACGCTCCCGGCAACATTGTGGTCTGCTTCATCCCGATCCAAGCGGCCCAGGTCGTGCATCAGGGCGGCCAGGTAAACGCTGTCCCGGTCGGCTTCAATGTCATGGGCCTGGCAGAGGAGGAGGGTGATTCTGGCCACATCCAAAAAATGATCCAAGTCGTGTTTGCAATAGATGCGATCGGCTTCGCGGCGTTCCAGGGCCGTCAACGCTTGCCGATAAGATTCTAAGGCCATAAGGCGGGCAATGTAACTCATCTTGCAATCAGCGCCAGCACTTGGTCTTGGCGCGCCAGGTCATCGGTAAAACAGCCTCGGGTAGCAATGGTGGTGGTTTTGCTGCCCGGTTTTTTGACGCCGCGCATGGTCATGCAAAGGTGCTCGGCGGTGATGACCACCATGACGCCGGTGGTGGCCAATTCGGCCATCATGGCATCGGCAATCTGTTCGCCCATCTGCTCCTGGAGTTGCAGACGGCGGGCAAAGCTTTCAACGGTGCGGGCCAGCTTAGACAGGCCGACCACTTCCTTGCCCGGCAGGTAGGCGATGTGGGCTACCCCGTAAAAGGGCAATAGATGGTGTTCGCACAGGGAGTAAAAAGGAATGTCTTTTTCCAAGAGCAGGCCGCTGTGTTCAACGGGAAAGCGTTTGCTCAGGTGGACAGACGGGTCTGTATCCCGGCCGGCAAGGAGTTCGGCGTACATGCTGGCAACGCGCTTGGGCGTTTCCACCAGGCCGTCCCGGTCGGCATCTTCACCTAGGGCGACCAGCAAATCTCTCACCGCCTGCTCTGCTTTTTCTTGATTGATCATAGGGCCTCACTTTCTGCCAATAGCAATTGTCGAGCTTGTTCCAAATGAGAGAGCGACCCGCAAATGACGAAATAATCGTTCGCTTGGGCGCTCTTGTATAGATAGGTAACGGCGTCTTGCAGCTGCGGTTTCAGGGTGATGCGGCAGTGCGGCGCATATTGCCGGGCTAGGGCAGCCAAGCGGTCTGCAGCCAGGGACCGGTCGGTCTTGATTTCTGTAATGATCAATTCTGCCACTGCGCCGTTCAGATATTTGAGCATGGTTGCAGCGTCCTTGTCTTTAAAAATATGCAAGACCAGGCGCCAGGTCCCCTGAGGGGCAATTTGCTGCATGGTTTCCACCAAAACAGCCATGGCCGGCGGGTTGTGGGCGCCGTCCAAATAAACGGGCATCTCCACCGGCAGTTTTTCCATTCTGGCCGGCCAGCGGGTATCGGCCAGACCGGTGCGGCAGGCCTTGTCGTCAATGCAGTAGCCAAGCTTTCGCAGGGCTTCCACGCAGACCAGGGCGCCGGCGGCATTGACCGCTTGATGGACGCCCAGCAGGGCAGTCGCATAGGGATGACCCCGGTAGCTAAAGCCTTCCTGGCCGTCAACGACACCACAGGCCTCTACGTCACTTGGCGCCAAAAAGACGAGGGGGACCTCTTTGTCCGCCGCCTGCCGGCGCAAGACCGCCTCTGCTTCAGGGGCTTGCGGCCAACTGACTGCCGGTACGCCGGTTTTAAAAATACCGGCTTTTTCAGCAGCAATCGCAGCCAAGCTGTCCCCCAAGAGAGCGGTGTGGTCCATGCCGATGGCGGTGATCACGGTCAAAATCGGGTCTTGGACCACGTTGGTGGCGTCCAAACGTCCGCCCAGGCCGGTTTCCATAAGAAAGACGGCCTGGTCATCAACCGGTGCCAAGAGCCAGCTGGTGGCCAGCTCCATTTCAAATACGGTGGGATGGGGCAGGCCGTCATCGGCCATCCGCCGGGCCGCCTCGGCAACCCTTGTCAGGGCGGCGGCAAAAGCCGCCTCGGCAACCGGGGCCCGCTGGACCTGAAACCGGTCCAAATAAGTGCGCACTTCCGGTGATGTATAGGACGCGGTTACATAGCCGGCGGCCTCTAAAATGGCCGCCAGGTGCGCCCCGGTAGAGCCTTTGCCGTTGGTGCCGGCAATATGAATGATGTGCAGGTCTTCTTCCGGGTGGCCGAGGTAATCGGCCAGGTGGGCCATGGTATCGACGCCGTAAACAGAGCCGCGCCAGGCATGTTCTTCAATAAAATGACGCGCTTCTTGATAATTCACATTTCCTCCATAAAAAAAAGCCCCCTGCATGAGAGGACATTGATGGTCTTCGGGAGCGTTCATCATATCGCAGCTGACGCATTCGTTCAGCGGCACCCCCTCGTCCGGCTGACACTCACGGGATTTTCCCGACACGCATGATGAACTAAGATCTATTGCAATTGATGTAATCATAGCACGCTTGCGGCCTTGACGCAAGGCGATTTCACTTGCCAAAAAGAGAAAAAAGCCCTATGGTAAAGAGACAGAGGAGGGATGAGGATGGATGATCAAACAAGCGGTGAACATCAGCCGGCTTGCTCGGCTGATGAAGGGGATGAGATGACTTGTGCAGAAGACGTCCGCCGCGGCTTGTTGAATTTTTTTGCCGCCCTGGAGGCAGAGCCGGCGGCACAAGGGGCGACGGAGGAACCGGCAGCACCGGACGAGGACTAGTCGGCCGGTCTTTCTGCGGGGAAACCGCATAGCCGGCGGCCGGTGGGCCGATACAGAGGAGGTTTGGATATGAAACTGGGTATTATTCGCTGTCAACAGACGGAGCACCTGTGTCCGGGCACCAAATGCCTGCAAGGGGCTCAACACCACCTCTACAATTTTGAGCAATTTAAAGATGAACCGATTGAACTCATCGGGATGGTCAGCTGTGGTGGCTGTCCGGGCAAACAGGTCAATGCCCGCGCCGTCGAATTGGTCAAGCGGGGGGCAGATGCCATTGCCTTGGCGAGCTGTATCTCCCGGGGCAACCCCATCGGCTACCCCTGTCCTTTCAAGGCCAAGCAGAAGCAAATGGTGGAGGCCCAGCTTGGCGAGGGGGGCCGTTTCATTGAATTTACCCATGAATAGGGGGTCAAAGACCGCATGCAGCGGTCTTTTTTTGTGCCTAAGGTCGTGCTACAATAGGCATCGTTAGGAGGTTGTAAGATGAAAGCTACGCATATGCCGGCGGTGGCCGGTATGTCTTTGGGGGTGATGCTCAACCCTCTGAACAGCTCCATGATTGCCCTGGCACTGTACAACATTCAAAAGGACTTTTCCCTTTCCTTTGCCACGGTGTCTTGGCTGGTGACGGCATTTTATGTGGCCAGCATGGTGGGGCAGCCCTTGATGGGCCGCTTGGGCGATATGGCCGGGCATAAACGGCTCTTTATGCTGGGGCTGGTCCTTTCCTTAGCGGCGGCGGTAGGGGGCATGCTGGCGCCGACCTTTGTTTTCCTGCTGGTCATGCGCATTTGTCAAAGTTTGGGCACCAGTCCGCTTTTTCCTTGTGCCAATGCAACGGTGCGCCGGGTTTACAATGCTGAAAAAGGCGAGATGGTGGCCGTCATGGCCACAGTTAACTCGGCCATGGCTGCTTTTGGGCCGTCCATTGGGGGCTTGGCCATTGCCTTATGGGCCTGGCAGGGCATCTTTGTTGTGAACATACCGGTCACACTTCTGGCCTTGTTCCTCTGTTGGCGGTACTTTCCGAGTGATGCCCATGCCTTGCGCCTGAAGGCAGGGCTTTTAAAAGAAGTTGACCTGCCGGGTGTTTTTTATTTCACCATGGCGGTCTTGGCCTTTGTGGAATTTTTGCTGAGTTGGGAAAGGGGCGTGGCCTGGTGGCTCCTGATCCTGGGCCTTTCCGCCCTGGTCTACTTTGTGCGCCGGGAACAAAAAACGGCGACCCCCTTTATTGACCTACAATTGTTTCACGATCATCCGATGATCGGCGTGACCCTCTTGATGCATTGGTTTATGAACGGCTATTATTATATCATCTTTTTCGGGATGCCCCTGTATTTGCAGACGGTGATGGGCTTTCCGCCGGGGAAAACGGGACTGATCATGCTCTCCTGTGCCGGAGTCTCGATGGTCGCCGGGCCTTTGGCCGGGCGGCATTCAGACCGGTTCGGATACGCTAAGGCGATGGCCTTCGGTGTGCTGGTGCTGGCGCTGGCCGGGGGCTTGTTCCGCTGGGCTTTTTTAGGGCATGGGCTGACGGTCCTAGTGCTCTTGATGGCGGTGTCCGGGTTGGCCTACGGTGCGCTAAATGTCACCATTCAATTGGCGCTCATGCAGCATACGCCGCCGGCCTATATGGGCATGGCGACAGGGCTTTTACAGTCCTCTCGTTACCTGGGCGCCATCAGCGCCGGGGTGGCCCTGGCCCTGGTTGTCGTGGGCGATATGACGGCGGCCATGTTCGGCAGCCTCATCAATGTCATGCTGGTGGCCGGCCTCTTGCTCCTGGCCCTGTGGGCCCTGTCCCACCGCTGGGACAAAGAGGGAGACAAAACCTTTTAGAATTATCAGTCATATGCTACAATGGTCCTACCATCTAGAAAGAGGAGGGATTGACATGGAAACACGTGTGGCACTGCTCAGCATTATTGTGCACGATAAGGAAAAGGTCGACGAACTGAACGCCCTTTTGTCGGAATACAGCGACGCCATCATCGGTCGTCTGGGCTTGCCTTACCCGGCAAAAGAAATGAACATCATTGCCATTGCCTTGGATGCGCCGCAACCGGAGATCAGCGCCTTGTCGGGAAAAATCGGCGGTTTAAAGGGGATCAACGCCAAGGTTTGTTACGCTGAAAAATCAAATAACTGCGATGCGTGCTGACCTGGCTGGGGCACTGGATCGCCTGCTTGGCCAGGGCCGCCTTTCTGAAGAGGATTGGCGGCTGTTGTTAAATGAACGCAAGGCGGCGGACTTTTTAAGCGAACTGGCGCCCATGGCCCAGAAAACAGCGCAGAAGACTTATGGTAACCGCATCTATTTGCGCGGCTTAATTGAGCTGACCAATATTTGTGGGAACAACTGCTACTATTGCGGTATTCGCCGGGAAAATAGGGAAGTCCGCCGCTATCGGCTGACGCCGGAAGAGGTGTCGGCGGCTTGTGCCGAAGGCTACGCCGCCGGCTTCCGCACTTTTGTCTTGCAGGGGGGCGAAGATCCCTATTGGACCGATGACCGGCTCCGGCCCTTTATCCAAGACTTAAGGGCGCAATTTCCGGAGAGTGTGATTACCCTGTCCCTGGGAGAACGGCGTCGTGACAGCTATGAAGCCCTTTATGCCGCCGGCGCCCGGCGCTATCTTTTGCGCCACGAAACGGCAGACCCGGAGCATTACAGGCGGCTCCACCCGCCGGAGATGTCTTATGCCCGGCGGATGCAGGCCTTGACCGACCTGCGGGACATCGGCTTCCAGGCCGGGTGCGGTATGATGATTGGTTCGCCCGGGCAGGGCACTGACCAACTGGTCACAGATTTTTTGTTCATGCAGGATTTTCAGCCTCAGATGGTGGGCTTGGGGCCCTTTATCCCCCACCACGCCACCCCCTTTGCCGATGAACCGGCCGGGGGCATTGACGAGACCCTGGTGGTCTTGGCGCTGGTGCGCCTGCTCCTGCCCAAGGTCCTGCTGCCGGCCACGACTGCGCTGGCAACCCTGCACCCGCACGGGCACGCAGCCGGCATCGCATCCGGCTGTAATGTAATCATGCCGAACCTATCGCCCCCATCGGTGCGCCGGGCCTACAGCCTGTACGATGGCAAGCGGGCTTTCGGAACGGAGGCAGCTGAAAACGTGGCCCTTTTAACCGCTGAACTGGCCCAAATCGGCTACAGCGTGGCCGTTGACAAGGGCAACCACCCTGATTTTTGACAAGCTAGGAAGAGGACCTGATGAGGAAGCGAGAGCTGACTCGTAAGAGAGGAGTTTTAATGATGACAAGAGAACAGATAACTTATGATCCTGCGTCTATGGATGCAGACGCCTTTATCAACCACCAGGAAATTTTAAATTGCCTGGCCTGGGCGGATGCCCACCGTGATGATGTGGCGCTGATTGACCAGACCCTGGAAAAAGCCCGCCAGCGGAAGGGCTTGAACCACCGGGAAGCCCTTTTGCTGCTGGATTGTAACATTCCGGAAAAAGTAGAGGAAATCATGGCGCTGGCCAAAGAGATTAAGCGGGACTTCTACGGCGACCGCATTGTCATGATGGCTCCCCTGTACCTGTCCAACTACTGCGTGAATGGCTGCCTTTACTGCCCCTACCATGCGCCGAATAAAAACATCCGCCGCAAAAAACTGACCCAGGAAGAAGTGGCCAAAGAAGTTATCGCCCTCCAGGATATGGGGCATAAGCGCCTGGCCATTGAAGCCGGCGAAGACCCGGTCAATAATCCGCTGGATTACATTATTGACTGCATCCATACGATTTACAACACCAAGCATGAAAACGGTGCCATTCGTCGGGTCAACGTGAACATCGCCGCCTTATCGGTGGAGGACTTTAAGCGGTTGAAAGCGGCTGATATCGGGACTTATGTGCTCTTTCAAGAGACTTACCACAAAGAAAACTATGAAGAGCTCCATCCCAGCGGCCCCAAACACGATTACAAGTGGCACACAGAGGCCCATGACCGGGCCATGCAGGCCGGCATTGACGATGTGGGCCTAGGCGTTTTGTACGGCTTGGAAAGCTACCGGTATGAATTTGTCGGCCAACTCATGCACGCGGAACATTTGGAGGCCGTCTTTGGCGTTGGCCCCCATACCATCAGCGTGCCCCGGGTGCGGCCGGCAGATGATATTGATCCGGAAACCTTTGACAACAGTTTGACCGATGATCGCTTTGTCCAGCTGGTGGCGGCCTTGCGCATTGCCGTCCCCTACACAGGGATGATTATGAGCACCCGCGAGAGCCAGGAAACCCGGCGGCGGTGTCTGGAGGTGGGCATTAGCCAAATCAGCGGCGGTTCCCGGACCAGCGTAGGCGGTTATGCGGAAGAAGAAAAACCGGAGGACAACAGCGCCCAATTTGATGTGAACGACACCCGCAGCCTGGACGAAGTGGTCCATTGGTTGATGGATTTGGGCTATGTCCCGTCCTTTTGCACCGCCTGCTATCGCGCCGGACGGACGGGCGACCGCTTTATGGCCTTGTGCAAGAGCGGACAGATCCAGAATTGCTGTCTGCCGAATGCGCTGATGACCTTAAAAGAATACTTGGACGATTATGCGTCAGATGAAACCGTTGCCGCCGGCGAGAAAGTCATTGCCGACCAGCTGGCGCAAATTGACAACGAGGAAGTGCGTCGGATTACCATAGACCACATCAACGACATTGACGCCGGCCAACGGGACTTTCGCTTCTAATGGCCGGCCTTATGGAAACGCCTGCCGGTGAACGCCTGACCATCGGCTTATTCGGTCGGCGGAACAGCGGCAAGACGACTCTCTTCAATGCCTTACTTGGCCAGGATGCCGGCATCGTCAGCGATACGCCGGGGACCACCACGGATGCCTTACGGAAAAATTTCGAATGGCGGGGGGTCGGCCCGGTGACCCTGATTGATACGGCCGGGTTTGACGATGTGGGGGACCTGGGGGCCAAGCGGGTGGCTAAGACAGAGGCCCTGGCCCGTGGCATGAACCTGAGCCTGATGCTCTTCACCACAGGCGACGCAGAAGAAATGGCCTGGTGGCAGGCCTTGACCGCCGCCGGCCCAGCCTTGCCCCTTGTTGCCGGTGCAGACCTGCCCGGCCGGGCAGGTCTGGCGGAAACTCTTGCTGATGCGCTCGGTAGGCCTCCAGTCCTGGTCAGCAGCGTTACCGGGCAAGGCCTTGAGGACTTGCGGCAAGGCGTCGCCCAGGCACTGCCGGAAGAAGCGGAGGTATTTATCACCGGGGACCTGGTCCAGGCCGGCAGTCGCGTGGTCCTGGTCATGCCTCAAGACAGCGCGGCCCCCAAAGGACGCCTGATTTTGCCGCAAGTGCAGACCATCCGCGAATTGCTCGACCGTTCGGCCATTCCCATTTGCGCCACGCCGGAAACCCTGGCCGCCGTCCTGGCGGCCTTGCAAACGCCGCCGGATTTGATGATTACCGACAGCCAGGCCTTTCAGGCGGCGGCAGCCCAGTGCCCGGCGGAAACAGCGCTGACCTCTTTCAGCGTTTTATTTGCCGGCTACAAGGGACGTGCCGATGTCTTTGCCCGTGGCGCCCAGCGGCTCCTGGCCCAGCCGGCGCCCCAGCATATTTTAATTGCCGAAGCCTGCAGCCATGCACCGACGGCAGAAGACATCGGGCGGGTGAAGCTGCCGCGACTCTTGCGACAAAAACTGGGCGATGATCTTGACTTGACCATCGTCGGCGGTGAAGATTTTCCTGACGATTTATCGGCCTACGACATGGTCATCCACTGTGGGGCCTGCATGTTTACCCGGGCCTATGTCCTGGGGCGGATTGCTGCCTGTGAAGCCGCTTCCGTGCCGATGACCAATTATGGCATGGCTATTGCGGCCCTGACCGGTATTCTTTCCCGCGTGGTTTTGCCCGACGGTCAAGGGGTTTAGATTTTCTTGACAACGGTTGGTCGGTCAAATATACTAAACCTATGATACAAAGATTGTTGATGGATAATCTTATTGAAAGAAGGCGAAAATCATGTTGAAAAAAATTCTGGCCCTTAGCGTCGCGGCGGCCTTTATGCTGTCCCTCGGCTCGGCGACTGCCTTTGCCTCAACGCCGGCAGCCGATGCCACCAAGACCACGGGTACCGATACGCCGAAAACAAGCCAAACGGCCCGCGTGGAACAGCCGAATTTTTATTTGGATGTCCAGCCCGGCACCATGACCGACCGGCTGACCATTACAGCAAAAGTCAAAAGCGAAGACAAGCTGATCTTACGCCGGGCAAAAACAGACGGCAAATGGGAAAATGTCGGTGAGGCCATTAAAGTGACTGCCAACGGCAATACCTCCTGGCAGAATCTCTCGCGTCAAGACACCGATGGCAGCTACTTCAGCTACCAAGTGGTTGCCTTGGCCCAAGTCGGCACGACTTCACCTGCCATTCGTGTGAGCCTGGATAAAACTGGTGCCATTCGCTTGACTGCAGAAACGGCCACCCTAACGGCCCCCAAACCAGATGAGAAAAATCCGGCCAAACCGGGCGAGACGACCAAACCATCTGAATCTGATAAACAGTGCAACCAAACAACCGATCCGCAAAACAAAGATAAGCAAGATAACAAGGATAATAAAGACAACAAAGACAACAAAGACAATAAAGCGACTCAAACCACCCAAAAACCGGCTGCCACAACCACCAGTAGACCCACCGCAAGCACCAGCAGAACCACAACGCCGACCAGCAGCACCAAAGTTATTCCAAAAACAGGTCAAGTCGGCTCACTGGCCCCGCTCGGTCTTCTCTTGGTTTCCGGCGGCTTAGCCCTATTGCGTCGCCGTCAATAGTTCAAAAGCGCATCGAACTGCTCGATGCGCTTTTTCTGTGATTAAAATAAGACCTAAAAATTAAATCGGCTGATTAAAAAAGAGTGGCAGGGGTATATATGAACCGAAAGCAATTATTATTGAATATCAAAGGGAAAATATCGAGGAGGATATACACATGGCCGTACATTATGAAACTCAGTTTACCAACGTTGGTGGCCGCGTCGGCGAATCTGTTGCCATTGATAATACGTTTAAACTTGACCAGCCGGGCGAAGATGGAAAAATGGCACCGGGTGCCACCAATCCGGAACAGCTCTTCGCTGCATCTCTCGCATCCTGCTACAATGGTGCTTTCCTCTATCACATGGAAGCTGCCGGTAAGAAAAGCGATGTTAAATTTATTGTCACCGTTTACCTGGAAGATGACCCGAACTATGAAGGCACCATGCGCGTTCGTGCTGTTTGCAAGGTTAACGCTCCCGAGCTGACCAAGGAAGAAATCAAAGATTTCCTCGAAAAAGCACAGACCACGAGCCCTTACACAAAAATGTTTAATGGCGGCGCCATTTTGGAAAATGTGGTTGAATAAGAATTCGGTGTTTTGTTCTGCATAAAAAATAAGCCTGCAGTCGATATTTCGGCTGCAGGCTTATTTTTTTGGTAAGCGCTAGGGTATAAGAATACAGGTTTATTGCTCCGCTCTATAAGCCTTTCCAGGTGCGGGGATATGGCGGTCTGCGCCTCATTTTTACTGTTGACGTCTATGTTGATCGGTGATATAGTTGCATTATCAACAGGGTCGCTCACCTTAGCCACTCTGGTACCGCCTTGCGGAAACCAAACAGATTTTACATCTGTTGCTAGGGTGAAGTCCCTGTTTTTTTGTTCTTTCGGCAGATCTCTTGCTGTCATTATTTTCAGCTGGTTAACCTCAATAGTACAATCTTTGCTACGGGTGATTCCGGTGGGTCAATCCCTTTGCGCCGCTTTTTCAGCGGGGGTTGGACGGGTTAAGACCAGTACGGCAAAGATGATGATCACAAAGCCGGCAATGTCCATAGGTGTGAAGCTTGTGCCCATCCAAAAATGGGAAAAGAGGGCGGCGGACACCGGTTCCACACAGGCCAGGAGGGAGGCACGAACCGGGCCGATTAAGCTGACGCCGTATAGAAAGAGGCTGAAGCTCATGACCGTGCCGACCATGACCAAACCAAAGACGCCAAAAACCATGCCCCCATCCCAGGTGATGACCTCGCCAAAGGGGCGGACGAGTGGTGTGAAAACCAGCCCGGCGATGAGCATTCCCCAGCCGGTGACGACCATGGCGCTGTGACGGCTTAAAATGCCCTGGGGCAATACGGTGTAGAGGGCCAGGGCAAAGGCGGAAATTAAACCCCAAAAGAGGCCTTTAGGAGAAAGGGCGAGGTTGGTCGGGTTGCCGTGGGTGGCCAATAAAAATACGCCCACCAATACGCAGATAATGGACACCGCTTCAAAAGGGTAGGGAAATCGTTTAAAGGTCAGGCAGGACCAGGCCAAAATAAAGATGGGTGCCGAATATTGCAGGACGGTGGCGGTGCCGCTGTTGGTCAGGCTGATGGCGACCAGGTAGGTGTACTGGACGGTCATTAAGCCGAAAACGGCAAAAATAAACAGACGCTTGGCATCGTAGGCGTCCAAAATAATTTTCAAGGGATTTTCTCCCTTACCACGCCAATAAAAAATGAGCGTCAGCGTCAATAAAATAACGCCGGATACCAGGAGGCGAAAAGATGTTAGCCATTCGCTGGATACCCCGCGGGTTTTAAATAAAAATTCGCTGCAAGTGCCTGAAAATCCCCAACAAATGGCTGCAAACAGCGTTAAAAACATGCCGAGCCGGCGTTTTTGCTCTTTTGTCATAGAAGATTCCCCCTGTGAGTAGGGTAGCATAGCTGATGGGCGGTTTCAAGCGACCCATGGACGAAAAAAATAAAGAATTGTAGCTTTACAATATGTGAGACATCCGGGATAGAAAAAAGCGATTGAGCCGGTTAAAATAGTTTTTACCAAAGGCTCTCTCCTTTTAACACAAAAACCACCTGCCTTTTGGTAGGTGGTTTTTAGTCAAATACTAATGCAATTATCTCTTCTTTAATACCATAATGCCGTAGAACTTGTTTTGCATCTTCGTCGGGCAGCTCATTAAAAAGTTTAGCCCTTTCCGGGTCCCCTTCCTGGTCTTCAATTACAAGAATCTCTGGGTCAGGATATCTCTCTAAATAAGCTTTTGCTTTTTCCGTCATGCTAGAGCACTTCCTTAAGTGTGAAATTATATGCTCGACTTAAATCCTGCATTGCATTAAGCTGAGCTTCGTATTAATTATACCCCAAATTGACGTTTTTGGCTATGTGTTTCTCCTTTCAACACAAAAACCACCTGCCTTTTGGTAGGTGGTTTTTAGCTGCGTAAAAATGCAATTATATCCTTGGGAGCGCCTTCCTGTTCTAATACTGTGATTTGTTCCTCTTCTGTTAATGAGTTAAAAAAAGCAGCACGTTCAGGATCTCCAACTCCGTCTTCTTTACAAATATATTCAGGCTCTGGGTATCTACGAAAATATTCTTTCACTCTGGAAGTCATTTACTACAGCTCCTTAAAACCAAACTTATGTCTCCGATCTAGTTCTTTTAGCGCTTTTTTCTGAGCTTTGTATTCATTATACCCTAATTTTTTATACTTGACAATAATGAGAATGTCTTCATGGGGTAGGATCTTTTCAAATCCCTCGTGCACTTCATACACTCATACCCGCCCGTCATGCTCAACGACAACGTTGCGCTTATATTTATTCTTAGCGGCAGTGTTAATGTCGGATGCGCTCGGCGGCATGCCTCGTGGGTGGTTATGGATCGCCACAAGCCGGTCAGGCTTGTCGCTTAAGAGTTGCCGCATCTTTTTTGTATAGGTAATGCGTTGGGGATCACTGGACAGATTATTATGGTATACTATTGGCGTTGTCACCCTCCAATCTGACAATAGATGGGAGGTGGTCGCATGACGATTGCAATATCCTTTTTACTTTCCATCATGGCAAATGTAACTTGCCATTACATTTGCAAGTGGCTAGATGAAAAGCACAGTGACAACTAGCCCAACAAAAAACCCACCGACTTGCCCTCGGTGGGTTTTTCTGTTCGCATAACTGCAATATCCTTTTGACAGGCGGCAAAGGCTCTGTCTTACTTAGATTATACCACATTTTGAAAGGTTATCAAATATATTGTGCTCAACCCGACACGGGAGATAAGAGATAACTTCATTATAAATGATATCTGCTATGCCTTTTGTAAGGTTGGCGGATTTTTCATCATGGAATTTTCCTGTGGGTATTCTAAGCTTTTTTAAGTAATATGGGGGGGTTACTTTAAAAGGCTCGTGCGCCTACAATGGAGGCAATGGCCACGCCTTCAATGTATCCGTTTTTTGACCAACATAGCCATTAGCTGCTTCCATTTAGGTTTACTGATCCCTAGATACTCCGGCAAAATAGCCGTGCTGTCTCCTTTCAACAAAAAGCTACCCGGGTGAGGGTGGCTTATGCTACTAATTCAAAAAAATGAGCTGGATACCAGTAAGCCTCTCCGGAATCATCAATAATTTGATACCAAGTGGAGTGCTTAAAAGTTTTTTCATCTAATACTTCATAAACTTTATTTTTTGTGCAAACAAGAAACTCCGTTTCCTTGATGTATCGGACTTTCACTCTAACCACCTCTTCACCCTGAATTTGTACTTACCGACTGTCTTCTCCTGAAACCAGTGTACTTCAGCTTTAACTTCATCATCATAGACATCTAAAACCCCATAGGCTTTAGCATGTTGCCACTTCGGGGGTTCCACCATACTGTTGTGCAAGCCCCTCTTTTACCGCATTTCTTAGCGGCTTAACGCCTTTATACCCCACAAAAATTTTTACGTTTTGTAAATAGGTGCCCTCAAAGTTAAATACTTCCCCAGTCGCGGGAGCCAAAACGTCATAGTTTCTAGCTTTTGCATCTACTGATTTAGGGATAAATATAATGCCTTTATCCTTATTATAGCCATTATCAGAGGAAACAGATACCCACTCCTTATAATCCTTTGCCCCGGTTAAATACGTCTGTCCGTATCTATCTCTTGGCAGATGATGGAGGTGCGGATAGCGACGCTTTCGTACTGCTTGACGCCGGCGCTGCAGTTTCCTTTTACGCCTAGGCTTTTTAGGTCGTCGCCATGACCGGACGCTCCCGTTTTAGGTTAGGCAAGCAATTTTTGGCATACAAAAAAGACCTTTTACCGACTTGTCCAGGTCGATTATGGTATACTATTGGCGTTGTCATTCCCATTCCGGCAACGGAAGGGGGTGTCGTAAATGCTGGAAAACTTGATTTCGCTAATCTTTACTGTCATGGCAAGTGTAGTTAGCCGCTATATTTGCAAATGGCTGGACAGTGAAGAAAACAAATGACAGCCAGCCTAAACAAAAAACCACCGGATGGCCCCGGTGGTTTTTTGTGTCATAAATACTATGACCTTGATTTCGCTTGACAGGCGGCAAAGGCTCTGTCTTACTTAGATTATACCACATTTTGAAACGGTATCAAACACATTGTGCTTAACCCTGCACGGGAGATGGTGGATTACCTTGCTTAAATAAATGTTTCATGGCCTTTAAGGTCTCATAGGCTTTTTTCATCATGGAATTTTCCTGCAGGTAGGCGATGCCCGCCGGGGTAATGCGCATATCGTCTAAGCCGCGCAGTTGACTGGCATTGCGCTGGCCTAAAATGGGCACCTCATGTATGGATACCCCTTCAATTAGGCCGTCTTTCAGTAAATAGTCAAGAATATAGCGGTAGTAGTGCGGGTCTATCCCTTCCGAGTAGCTTCTAGCCGAATAACGTTCCTGTCCAAAAGCTTTCTACACTTGAGGCAGTCGTATAAATAGCTGAGCAGGTAGTAGACGATGACGTGGTAATCGTTTTTGGCCATAAACTCTCCTTTCAACGCAAAAACCACCCGGGTTGGGTGGCTTTTAATCAAATGCTATCGCTATAGCCTCTTCTTTTACACCATAGTGTCGCAGAACCTGCTTTGCGTCTTCGTCAGGTAGCTCACTAAAAAGTCTAGCCCTTTCTGGGTCTTCTTCTTGGTCTTCAATCACAAGAATCTCTGGGGTAGGATATTTTTCTAAATATGCTTTTGCCCTTTCCGTCATATTAAATCACTTCCTTAAGTGTGAAATTATATGATCGACTTAAATCCTGCATTGCATTAAGCTGAGCTTCATATTCATTATACCCCAAATTGACGTTTTTGGCCATGTGCTATCTCCTTTCAACGCAAAAACCACCTGCCTTTTGGTAGGTGGTTTTTAATCAAATGCTATTGCTATTTCTTTTTCAGTGGCGCCTTGTTTCCTCAAAACGTATTTAGCTTCTTCGTCCGTAAGTTCATGAAACAACCTAGCCCTTTCCGGATCGCCTTCTTGATCTTCAATAAACAGATACTCCGATTTAGGGTATTTTTTTAGATACGCCTCAGCGCGCTTTGTCACTTTACAACACTTCCTTTATCGAAAAATGATAAGATTCGCTCAAGCTTTTCAAAGCTTCATATTGGGCTACAAATTCATGATACCCTAATCTCTTATACTTTTCAATAATGAGAATATTTTCATGGGTAGAATCTTTTCGAATCCCTCGTGCACTTCATACACAAATACCCGACCATCATGCCCTGTGGGTGGCTATGAATCGCCACAAGCCGGTCAGGCTTGTCGTTTAAAAGTTGCTGCATCTTTTTTGTATTGTTTTTATATACTTTAAGAGAATATCTGCTTGTTGCATCACTATTATTAGTATTAATGACCAACTTGTCAAGTTGGCTCTTAATCAATTATCTTAACTATATCTTCCGCAGGGATATCGTCTGTTTCCCACTCTATGTTCCCATCTGACAGGGGTATGTCTATATCGCCTAAATAAAATATCTTACCCTCGACGTTAAAGATTTCTATAATTTGAGCCGTGCGACCGTCTTTTAATAAAACCTTGTCGTACTGTTTTATTTTCATTTTTTTCTCCTTAATAGAGTTCTCTTTTTAGTTATTCTGGTACTGGTTTGGGGAAACCACATAGATTTTATATCTATGGAAGGAATGAAGGCTGGACAGGAAGTTGGTACTCATAGACAGCGTCCCCTAAGGCAAGGTAGGTTTTGCCTTAGGGGACGCTGTTTTTGCTGGGATAGTTTCGCTCCTGTATTGCCTGCTAATGCTTGCTTTTAGAAGGCGCGAATTAAAATGTTGCGCAGGTCTTCGGGGCTTGGGGTGCGTGGGTTGGTGGGGGTGCAGCGGTCGGCGAGGGCTTGGGTGACGAGGGTTTCCAGGGCGGATTCATAGTCATCCCAGGGAATGTCAGTGCCGGCAATGCCCAAGGGGACGTCGAGGGACTGCTTGAGGTTGGTGACGGCGGCAATGAGGTTGACTACGCCTTCACGGGCGGTGCGGGCCGGCAGGTCCAGGATTTTTGCCAGGTGGGCGTATTTGTCTGTGGCTCGGTTTTGGGCACTGCCGTTGAGGTCGGCGTTATACTGGATGACGCCTTCAATTAAAAGGGCATTGGCGCGGCCATGGGGCAGGTGCCAATATCCACCTAGGGCGTGGGCCAAACTGTGGTTAATGCCCAGGCCGGCATTTTCAAATGCAGCGCCGGCTAGGCAAGAGGCATTGTGCATCCGTTCTCTGGCGGTGTCGTCGTCCAGATTTTCTTTTAATTGGGGCAGGCAGTCAAAAACGACCTGAACGGCTTTTTCTGCCATGGCGTCTGAAAAATCTGTGGCGTTGACGGAGACGTAGGCTTCAAATGCGTGGGTGAGGACGTCCAGTCCGGTGTCCACGGTAACCTTATAGGGGATGGCATTGGTACAGGTCGGGTCTAAGATGGCCATATCCGGTGCCATCATGGCGTCGATTAAGGTGGTCTTTTTGCCGTCTGCATCGGTAATCACGGAAAATGAGGTGACTTCTGAGCCGGTACCGCTGGTGGAGGGAACGGCGACGAAGGTCGGCCGCTGGAAGCTTGTGCCCTGCTGGTCGCACAAGGCGCGCCACATATATAGGGCGGCTTTGGCAGTGTCGATGACGGAGCCACCGCCCAGGGCGATCAATAGGCTGGGGCTGATCCGTTGTAAGGTGGCCAAACAATCGGTAACCACAGCCACATCCGGGTTGGGCTTGGCCCCTGTCCAAACTTCAGCAGTTGAATGGGCTTGGTCCAGGTAAGCTTTGATTTTATCCACATAGCCAAATTGGGCCATGGTTGCATCGCTTACGATGACAGCACGTTCGTCTTGGCAATGGCTCAGCAGGGCTAATGACCCGCGGTTAAAATAAATTTCGGGACGCATATTAAATGTTTTCATTCGACAGGCACACTCCTTTATTCGGACCTTATCTTTAAAGACAGTATAGGATGGGAGCATAATTGGGTCAAGGGCCTAAGGATGCTCCCCTGCCGGTCGGATTTATTGGCGTGACAGTGGAGGTAATTGCCGGAGGATGCCACGCTGGGGAAGTGGAGGTGGTCGCTTGTCGGAGTTATGCTTCGGCAGATTTGCGGAAGCAGGCGAGCCAAATGCAGGGGTCGGTGGTGTCGATGACGCTGTGGCGCCGGTGGGGCGGCAAAAGGGCGTGATCGCCGGTATTGAGAACCATGCGGCGGCCGGTGTCATCGGCTAAAATGGCCCGGCCATCTAAGACGGCAACCCATTCGCAATCGGCTTGATCGTAAAGAAAACCTTCAGGTGAGCAATGGCCACGGCTGACAATGCGTTCAATCCGCCAGCCGGCGTCTTCCTGCAGGACTTCAACTTGCTCCGCTTGGTCAGCGTCTAGGGGGGACAGGTCAAATAAATTGCGGCCGCCCGGGAAAGGGGCCGGGGTGTGCAAGGCGTCTTTGATGACGGTGTAGGCGTCCGGCAAGGCGGCATCCGGCCAGTGGGCGCGGTTGGCCGGGCTGGGAGAGGGCAACAAGCTTGCCGGCAGGTCGATTGTATCGGCCCAGTTGGCCTGGTAGGTTTGCCAGGCCTTTTGCCCAGTGCAAAAGATGTGACCGATGGCGGTGCCCTTGATTTTAGCAGGGATATTGTTCAGCTCTGCATGGCGAATGCTGCTGTCGTCAGCGCCGTCAATATCCGCTTGGGCAAAGACATCCCAGAGGGCAATTTTATGACGCTTGGCAAATTCACGGCAGGCATCGGCATGCAAGGGCTGGGGTTCCTTAAAAAGCCTTGCCAGGGTTGGCCAAAAGCGGTTTTGCGGGTGACCGTAATAAAGACCCCGCCGCCGTGATTCAGGTGAGGGCAGGGTGCCTAAAATCAGGACTTCCGAATCATGCCATATCCAGGGCGCGAGGGGGTGAACAATGGTTTTACGCATGGCTGATGTTCACCTGGCATACCGCCATGGCTTCCAGTGCCCGCTCATGGCTTTCCGGTGAAACGCCGGCACAGGCGGAGGCATCGACATAGATGGGCACTTCCGGGAGGAAGGCCTTGATCAAGAGCGCATTGGAAATGACGCAGATGTCTGTACAGACGCCAACGAGGGTGATGGCGGTTAAGCGCTTTTCATCGTCTAAGGCCTTCAGGGCCATGGCCAGTTCAGGTGAGCCGAAGGTTGGCTTGTCAAAATAGGTGACTTGCCGGCCGGCCAGGGCATCGGCAACGGCGGGGACCAGCTGCCAGCCCTCGGTACCGGCTTCGCAATGGGGGACCGGCAAATGATGGCCTTCCTGGCGGGTCATGTAGTCATCCGCGTGGGTATCCCGGGTGACAAAAATATTCCCCTGGTGCTGGCGGATCCGGTCCGCCACCCGGTCAACGATGGCTTGCCCTTCGGCGGTGCCAAGGCTGCCGGTGATGAAATCGTTTTGCATATCTACAACCACTAAAATATCGTTCATGGTATCACTCCTGGTAAGATGACTATTCGCTATAGTAAAGTTGTGACCTACTCTGGCACCATCGTAACACGTTCGCCTGATGGGGTCGAGGGGGAACGTCAGCGGGGGACAATAAGTTTTCGAGAAAAGACAAATTGTACTTGCAAATACATGCATAGTTAGATACTATTTTTATGGTGCTTGTCTGTAAAAATAGCGTTTATGAATAAGGGAGGTATTATCTTTGTCCGAACAGAAAAAAACAAAATTTGGCTTGGTCCCACGGCTCTTACTGGGGATTGTCCTCGGTTTGATCGTCGGGAGCTTTGTCAATGAGCCAGTCATTCGCGTATTTACGACGGTGGCAAATATTTTTGCGCAGTACTTGGGCTTTATCATTCCGCTGCTCATCATTTCTTTTGTTACCGCCGGGATTGCTCAACTGGCCGCCGGTGGAGCCGGTCGCCTCTTAGGCTTTACCGTTTTACTGGCCTACTGCTCAACCCTTGTTGCCGGTACCCTGGCTTATGCCGTTGACTCAGCCATTTTTCCTCATTTTATCACCTCTGATATTATCAAAAATTTCACGGAAAGCTCGGCAACTGAAATTGAGCCCTATTTGGAATTTACACTAGATCCGATTTTTAGCGTAACAACGGCCATTGTCCTGGCCTTTATTCTAGGGATTGGGATTGTTACCCTGCGCATGAGAGACGATACTAAGTCTGTCGGCGATTTGCTGAAAGATATTTTTGTCGGCCTGCAGGAAATCGTTTACCTGGTCTTGGCCAAGACCATCATTCCCATTTTGCCTATCTACATCGGTCTGACTTTTGCCAAAATGAGCTATACCGGCGAAGTCTGGAGTGTCTTGAAGGTTTTCTGGAAGGTCTACGTGGTCATCTTGATCCTGCATTTCCTTTACTTGACCTTCCTGTTCTCCGTTGCCGGGACAGTCAGCGGCAAAAGCCCCTTGCGCTTGATGAAAAATCAGATTCCAGGTTATTTGACAGCCGTTGGGACCCAGTCCTCTGCAGTGACCATTCCGGTTAACCTGCAATGTGCCGAGAAAAATGGGGTCACCAAAGGGATTCGTGATTTTGTCGTACCCCTTTGCGCCACCATTCATTTGGCCGGTTCGACCATTACCATCACCAGCTGCGCTACAGGCGTGTTGATGATGAGCAATATGCCCCACAGCATGGGGCTGATGATTCCCTTTGTCTTGACCTTAGGCGTTGTCATGATTGCTGCACCGGGTGCACCGGGCGGCGCCATTATGAGTGCCCTTTCCTTCCTGCCGATGATTGGCATTCCGGTGGAAGGCGCTTTGGCCAGCTTGATGATTGCCCTCTACCTGACCCAGGATTCCTTCGGGACCGCCTGCAACGTCAGTGGCGACAATGCGATTGCTGTCTTTATTGACACCTTTAAGGACCGCATTACCGGCCGTCACCAGCCGGATGGCAATCAGTAAGACCTTATCGTCGGGTTAAGACACTTACAAACAACACCGGAAAAGGTGCGTCACTTTTGTGGCGTGCCTTTTTATTTTGGCAAAATAACCGCTGGGTGACGGTGGTCAGCAGGATTGGCAAAGGTGTATACTGGAGGGAGAGGTGAGGGCCATGTTTGAAATTTATGACGTGCAGTATAGGGGCATTTTAAGCATCCCGCGGCTCAGCATTGAAACAGGGCGGATCACGTCCATCGTTGGGCCGAGCGGCAGTGGCAAAACGACATTTTTGCGCATGCTGAATAAGATGGTCAGCCCAGACCGGGGCAAGATCTATTGGCAGGGGCACGACCTGGCCGATGTGGAGGCGGTCAAGCTGCGTCGACAGGTGGTCATGCTGGAGCAGACACCGGTTATTTTTACCGGCAGCATTGGGGATAACTTGCAGCAGGGCCGCCTTTTTGCTGAATTGCCACCGGTTGATGAAGAGGTTCTTCGGCAGGCCCTGGCGCAAGTGGCGCTGGACAAGTCACCGGCAGACAGGCCCGATGACTTGTCCGGCGGCGAGCGGCAGCGTCTGGCCTTGGCACGGGTGATGCTGATGCAACCGGAGGTCTACCTCTTGGATGAGCCGTCAGCGGCCTTGGATAGGGATACGGCGGATGAGGTCATCGGCAGGGTGGTGGCTCATATCCGGGACCAGGGTAAAACACTGGTCATGGTCACCCATGCCCAGTCCCTTGCCGAGCGCTATTCTGATGCTATGATCGAGATTGAGCGTGGGCGGGTGGCAGCTTGCCGGGTGGTGCAATATGGGTAAAGGCATTATGGAATTGGGCTTTTGGCAAATTTTTGCAGCCTATATTTTTATAGTGTTGGTGCTGTTCCTGGCCCATCGTCGCGGGATCCGGCGGGAAAAGGAACTTGTACTGGCTTCAGTGCGGATGACCTTACAGCTGATCTTGGTAGGGTACGTCCTGATTTATATTTTCGCCAATCCGGCGCCGATTATAACCTTGGTCATCCTGGCGATTATGGAAGTCTTTGCCATTTTTAATATTTTTAAACGGACCCACATGACTGGACAGCCGAAACTGCAGCACAGTGTGGCGGTGGCCATGTTGACCGGCACCGGACTTTGTATGGTGTATTTTTTGTGGGTTGTGATCCGCAACGACCCCTGGTATGACCCGCAGTATTTTATTCCCTTGGGTGGGATGATTGTGGGCAATTCGATGACGGCGGTGGCCTTAGGGGCCAACCGGCTTTTAGGGGACTTGCAGGCCAAACGAAGCCTGGTAGAAGGGGCGTTGATGCTTGGCGCCACGCCGCAAAAAGCCATTGCGCCTCTTTTGCGGGATGCCTTCGATGCGAGTCTTTTGCCGACGATTAATTCCATGCTGGGCATGGGCATTGTCTTTTTGCCGGGCCTGATGACCGGACAAATTCTGTCGGGGGTATCGCCCTTGGTGGCCATTACCTATCAAATTGCGGTGATGCTGGGCATTCTAGGCAGTGTGGCCCTTTCCGTATTCGTCTTTTTACAGTTGGCGCCGCGGGCTTTTTTCAATCGGTCCGCGCAGCTATTGCAGGACAAGGACCCATCAAAAAACGCCTTGCCGTAAAGGCAAGGCGTGGGCAAGTCAGTTTAGCTTTCGGCGGTGATCATATCCGGCTGGGGACGGTTATTGGCCGTGTAGTGTTTGGCGATGCCGCCGGTAACGGCGACTTGACCATCCTTATAATAGAGGATCATGTCAAAGTCCTTGGCGTGTTTTTGCCAATAGGCAATGGCTTCTTTGGGGCCGAGCACGTAAAGGGCGCGGGAAAGGGCGCTGGCGGTGGCACCGCTTTGGGCGATGACACTGACCGAATTCAGCCCGTTTTCTGCGGGCATGCCCGTTTGCGGATTCAAAATGGAATGCCAGGTTTTCCCGTCGGCTTCAAAGCTGCGCTGGTAATCGCCGGTGGTGATGACGGCCTTATTGTTCACATCGACAGAGCCGATGTATCCGGTATCGTTGGAGGGGTCTTGGATGCCGATCCGGAAATCCGTTTTATCCGGGTGACGGTGGAGCACTTGGACGTTCCCGTCAATGTTGACCAGGCCGGAACTGATGCCGGCATCTTGTAGGACATCCATGAGCCGATCTGAGAGGGCGCCCTGGCTGATGCCGTCAAAGTCAAGACCCATGCCGGCACGGGTAAAGCGCATGTTGCCCGTTTGCGGATTCACCCGGACCTCGTGGGGATTGGTCAAGGGCAAGGCCGCTTGCAGGGCCGGCTCATCCGGCTTGTGGTAATCGCCGGTGGGAAATCCCCACAGCTGGCTCACCGGATAGAGGGCCACGTTATAGGCACCGCCGGTGTCATCGTAAACTTGAAGGGCCTTATCAAACAAGGCCAGGACTTCAGGGCTCAAAGTGCCTTCGCCTGTTTTGTTTAACCGGGCAATTTCGCCGCTGTCTGTGGTGGCGGAAAAAATACGGTTAAAGCGGTTCACCTCGCTAAAAGCGGCCCGCATGGCTTTTTTGGCACTGTCTTTATCCTTGGCGAATAAGCGAATGTGAATGGTTGTGTCCAGTGCAAAGCCGTCCGCATCTGCGGCCACAGGGGCGGAGCTGTACCCGCTGTCACCGAAGGTGATGGTGGGCATGTCCATGTCGTCAAAGGCTGTTTTATCGACGACAGCTGTTGCCGGTTGCGGGCTGCTGTCAGATGTTGCCGGTGTATTTTTTTCTTGCGCATCGGTAGCGTTGTGGCAAGCGCTCAAGACGAGGGCGCTGAGCAAACAGAACGCAAGGACTTGTTTTTTCATGATTCCCTCCTGGATGATAGGTAGGGTTAAGGTAGCACAAGGGCAAGTCTTTTGTCAACCAAATGGCCGGGGAGTGGGCCGATTGTGGCCATATCTTAAAAATAACAATTGAGGATTGCAAAGGAGATAACTATGCAGGAAGCGATTAAATTACTCATGACCTTTGACGCCGGTGAAAGCCCCATCTGGCGGGAATTGCTTATTCCCAGACATGCCACTGCGGCAGACCTGGGGCGCTGGTTGGCGATTGCCGCCGGTTACAAGGGCACGGAAAGTTGGGAGATTCTTTGCCCGGAATTTAAAATGCGCATTACTGAAGACAGGGCCCTGCTGAATGAAGCCAAGGTGTTGAAGGCAGAACGGGCGGCTGAGGCTGAGGCCAAGGGAGAAGAAGTTGAAGAAACCCCCGGTGAAACCGTCATCGTATACGCCGGTGACCTGCCCCTGTGGCCTTTTTTAAAAGACCACCCGAACCTGACCTTTCTATATGATATGATCGATGAATGGCGCTGGCGCCTATCTGCAGAGCCGATGGATGAGGCGGTGGACGGTGACTTGCCACGCTTGGTCCAGGGCATCGGCACGGCGCCCTTTGTGGGGGTCGGCGGCTTGCAGGGCTACTACGACGTGCTGGCGCATTTAACCGAGAACGGTCCGCAGGCAGATGAGATTCGCGATTGGCTGGAGGACCAGGACCTGTACTTCTTTGACGCTGACCGGGTTCAGGCGGCGTTAAAGGTGTGTGCGGCCGAAAGAAAAAACAGATAAACGGTTGACGAACCGGCTGGACTGGGATAGAATATCATTGTGACGCAATAACACGTTACTATGCTAAAGTAAAAGCATGTACCAATAGATTGAGAGAGCGAAAGGAGCTTGAGCAATGAACATGGCACGCTTGACCCCGGAGGGCAGCAGCGATGTGCTGACCCCCTTGGCAGACCGTGAGTACAGGGTCGCCGGTCAGTTGCGCAACTTATTTCAAGCCTACGGGTATGAAGAAGTCCGGACCCCGGGCATTGAATATTACGATGTTTTTACTGCAGGCAAACGGTATTTTTCGCAGGAAAGCATGGTGAAATCCATTGACCGCCATGGCCGTTTGACGGTGATTCGTCCGGATGCAACGGTGCCGATTGCGCGATTGGTGGCCACCAAGCTTTCAGGCAGGGCGCTGCCGCTCAGACTCTTTTATGATGAGATGATCTACCGCAATTCCAGCACCCTGCAGGGCTTTTCCAATGAAATGCACCAATGTGGTGTGGAACTTTTGGGCAGCGATGGCTACAAGACCGATGCGGAAATGATCGCTTTAAGCTGGTCCGCCTTGCGCGCCATAGGGCTGAACCGGTATCGGCTGGAATTGGGACATGTGGGCGTTGTGGATGCCCTCTTGAATGCGCTGGGCGCTGAAGATGAAACGGCTGCTCAGATTCGCGCCTCCCTGGAAGGGAAGAACTTTTCCCGCCTGCGGGATATTTTGGCCCCGTATGGGGACGAACCGGTGGTGCGGGCCTTTCTGGCCCTGCCGCGCTTGTTCGGTGACCACCGGGTCCTGGAAAAGGCCCGTGAAGTGGTGGCACCGGTGGCGCCGGAGGTGGCCCAGGTTTTGGATGAACTGGAGCGCCGGTATGAATTGGCGCGGGCCCTGTGCCGCGATGAGCATATTATGCTGGACCTGAGCCTGGCCAACCAGGCGGACTATTACAGCGGGCTGGTCTTCCGCGGCTACATTGACGGCAGCGGCGAGGCGGTCCTGTCCGGCGGGCGCTATGACGGGCTCCTGAAAAACTTTAACTACCCAGTCCCGGCCATCGGTTTTGGTGTCCGGATTGATTTGATCGCCCAGGTGCTCAATCGGCGTCGGCCACCGGAGCGGGAGCCCTTTTACCTGCTCTTTGCAGCCCGGGAGGACTTATCTGAGGCGCTGATTTGGCGCAGTCAACGTCAGGAACGTTTGGTCCTGGCCATTTCCGACCGACGTGAAGACGTGGCGGCGGAAGCGGAGCGCTTGGGTGCAAAAGGCGTTATGATTTTTGAAAATGGCGATGTCCATTGGCAGGAGGTGTGACATGCTGAGAATAGCTTTAACAAAGGGGCGGTTGGAAAAAGAAGCGACGGCCCTTTTAGCCCGGGCCGGATACGATACCGCCGCCCTGGCCGACAAGGGCCGGCGGCTGATTCTGCCGGTGGGCGATGATATTGAAGTCATGCTCGCCAAGGCACCGGATGTGATCACCTATGTGATTCACGGGGTCTGTGATATGGGCATTGTCGGTAAAGATACCATTATGGAATACGGCGGCTCTTTTTATGAGGTCATGGACTTGGGCTTTGGCCGCTGTCGTTTTGCGCTGGCGGTGCCCAAGGGAACGGACTTTTATGCCGACTACACCGGTCACCGGCTGGCCAGTAAGTATCCCAATGTCACCCGCGATTATTTTGCGCGAAAGGGCATGGATGTGGGTATTATAAAAATAGAGGGGTCTGTGGAGTTGGCCCCCTTATTGGGTCTGGCGGACGGCATTATTGATATTGTTGAAACCGGTAACACCCTGAAGGAAAACGGCTTGGAAGCCATTGAAGATGTGGCGGCCTTGTCTGCTCGTTTGATTGTGAATACGGCCGCCATGAAGCTGAAGAACCATGACATTGAGGCCTTTATTGAAAACGTATCCCGGGAGGTGGCCCTATGATCCCCTGCCTGTCGACCAAGGACAAGGCCCACCTGGCTTACTTGCAGCGGCTGGAAAACCGGCTGGACGCACCGGATGCCGAGCTGGTCCGGCAGGTGCAGGCCATATTGACGGCTGTGCGTGAAGAAGGCGATGCGGCCCTATGCCGCTACAGCGAACGTTTTGACGGATTTGCCGGGCCGGTCCGTTTTTTGGAGCCGGCCGATTGCCAGGCCGCCTTGGCCCGGTTGGCGCCTGACCTGCGGGCAGCCTTGGAAAAAGCGGCAGCCCATATCCGCGCCTTTCATGACAAGCAGCGGCCGGAAGGCTTTGTTCTCCAAAAAGCCAACGGCGTCCAGTTGGAGCAGCGCCTTCTGCCCCTCAAACGGGTTGGCCTTTATGTGCCCGGAGGACGGGCGGCCTATCCGTCCACCGTGCTGATGAATGCCATTCCGGCGCGTATTGCCGGGGTGGAAAGCTTGATTGTCGCCACACCGCCGGATGCCCAAGGGCAGGTGAACGATATGACGCTGGCGGCCTGTGCCGTGGCCGGCGTGGACCGGGTGCTCTTGGCCGGTGGCGCTCAGGCCTGTGCGGCCTTGGCCTACGGGACGGCATCGGTGCCCAAGGTGGACAAGATCACCGGGCCGGGCAACGCCTATGTGGCAACGGCCAAACGGTTATTGTACGGCGTTGTGGACATTGACATGATTGCCGGTCCCTCTGAAATCCTCATTGTGGCCGATGGCGATGCCAATCCGACCTGGTTGGCGGCGGACTTGCTGGGCCAATGTGAACACGATCCCCAGGCCGCCGGCATTCTCCTTACGCCGGATGCGGCCCTGGCGGAAGCGGTCCGGCAGGCGGTTATTGACCAAGCTGCCCAAGCCCCGCGCCGTGACATCATTAGCCAGGCCCTGGACCGGTATTCGGCCATCATTGTAACCAAGGACTTGGATGAAGCCATGGCGATTGCGGAAAGGGTGGCACCGGAGCATTTGGAGTTGGTCGGTGAAGGACCGGAGTCCCGGATCGATATGGTGCGGTCTGCCGGATCCGTCTTCCTGGGGCCCTACACACCGGAAGCGGTGGGCGACTATATGGCGGGCACCAATCACGTCCTGCCCACCGGCGGCACGGCACGATTTTTCTCCCCCCTGGGGGTGGAAAACTTTATGCGGCGCATGCAGGTATCCCGCTATTCACAAGAAGCGTTGACAGAAGATGCGGCCGCAATCGTGGCGTTTGCCCAGGCGGAAGGCCTGTACGCCCACGCACGGTCGGTTGAGATAAGGGGTGAGGGCTGATGGCAACAATTTATTTAAATGCGAATGAAAGTCCCTTTAATTTAAGCGAAGAAAGTCAAAACTTGCTGTGCCACGCCTTGCGCACGGTGAAGTTTAACCGCTATCCGGATCCGGCTGTAGCCGGGCCCATTGAAGCCTTTGCAGACTACTATGGCGTTTCGCCGGACTTGGTGATTGGCGGCAACGGGTCAGACGAGCTGCTCATGCTGCTCATGCTGGCTTACGCTGGGGACAAGCGGCCGGTAGCCTTGAGCACGCCGGATTTTTCCATGTACGATCAATATGCGGCCCTGGCCGGTGTTCAAACCGTCAAGCTTGCTAAAGGGCCGGAGGGTCGGCTGGATCCGGCCGCCTACCTGGCGGAGGCGAAGGCCCAAGGCTGTGGCATGCTCCTCTTCTCCAACCCCTGCAACCCCCTTGGCAGCGGCCTTCTACGCCAAGAGGTCCTGGCTTTGGCAGCGGACTTTGAGGGCCTGGTTGTGGTGGATGAAGCCTACATGGACTTCTGGGATCAGACCGTGATTGACAAGGTAACAGCGACCGGGAATTTGGCGGTTTTGCGCACGGCCTCCAAGGCCTTTGGCTTGGCAGCCTTGCGGCTTGGCTTCGGCCTTTTTCCAAAAGAAATGCTAAGCCGCTTGGAAGCCATCAAAAGCCCCTACAATGTGAACAGTCTGTCCCAGTTATTCGGTACCTTGTTGTACGGCCAGCCGGACCACATTTGCGAACGCTGTGCCAGCGTGGTGGCCGGCCGGGAAAAATTACAGGAAGCCCTGGAAGCGCTGTTGGCCAACCGGGAAGGGGCCCGTGTTTTTCCGTCGGTGACGAATTTTATTTACTTTGAAGTGCCTGATGCGGAAAAAATAGACCTTGCCTTGCAGGCGGCAGGCATCGTGATCCGTCGCTTTGGTGCGCACGGTTTGCGGGTGACCTGCGGATTGCCGGAAGAAAACGACTGCTTTTTAGAAGCCCTGGCGGCTATTCTCAGAAAGGATGACTTGTGATGAGCATTGAACGCAGACGTCATACACGAGAAACAGATATCCATTTGCTCTTGGACCTGGATGGCACCGGCCATACCACCATTGAGACGGGCATCGGCTTTTTTGACCATATGTTGACCGCCTTGGCCGTTCATGCCGGCTGGGATTTGACCCTATATTGTGACGGTGACTTGGAAGTGTGCGGTCACCATACTGTGGAAGACTGCGGCATTGTCCTGGGTGATGCCCTGCACCAAGCCTTGGGCGCGAAAACCGGCTTGGCCCGTTACGGCGAAGCCTTCATCCCCATGGATGAAGCCCTGGCGCGGGCGGTGGTTGATGTGAGCGGCAGGCCCTACCTGGTCTTTGATGCCGACTTTACAGCCCCGATGATCGGTCAGCTGGACACCCAATTGGTGGAAGAATTTTTCCGCGCCTTTGTTATGCACGCCGGCATTACCCTGCACATAGCCGTTCTCTCCGGGCACAACGACCACCATCGGGTGGAGGCGATTTTTAAAAGCACGGCCCATGCCCTGCGCAAAGCCCTGGCTAAACGGGAGGGCATCCTATCTACAAAAGGCGTTTTTCACGCCTGATTTTTACAAGGAGGCGACACATGATTATTTTACCGGCCATTGATATTAAGGGTGGCACCTGCGTCCGCCTATATCAAGGCGATTTAGATACCGCCCATAAGGTGGCGGACAACGCATTGGACACGGCACGCCGCTTTGAAGCCGCCGGCTGTAAGTGGCTGCACATGGTGGACTTGGACGGGGCCTTACAGGGGATGGCGTTAAACAGCGGCATTTTTCTGGAAATCGGCAAGCGGACCAACCTGCGCATTGAGCTGGGCGGTGGGATCCGGACAGCAGACCAGATCCGGCACTATCTAAACAACGGCATCCGTCGGGTGGTGCTGGGGTCCATTGCCATTGAGGACCCCAATTTTGTTCGCCGGGCCATTAACAATTTCGGCCCGGAATCAATTGCCGTGGGCATTGACGCCAAAGACGGCTATGTTTGTGGCGATGCCTGGACCTCTAAAAGCGATATTGACTACATTGAAATGGCCGAAAAGATGGCCGAGCTGGGCGTCCACACCTTTATTTATACGGACATCAGCCGCGATGGGACCTTAACCGGTCCGGACCTGGACGGGCTCAAACGCTTACGAGAGGCCATGCCCGAATCTGAACTCATCGCCTCCGGTGGCGTGCACACAAAAGAGGACATTCGCGCCATCAAGGACTTGGGCATTGATGGGGTCATCTGCGGGAAAGCCTTATATGAAGGCACCCTTGACTTGGAAGACGCATTGGCGATTGCCAAAGGAGAGACACATGAATAAAAAACGTTTAATCCCCTGCTTAGACACCCGTGACGGTAAAGTGGTCAAAGGCGTTCACTTTGTAGACGTCAAAGACGTTGGCGATCCGGCAGACCTGGCCAAGCGGTACACAGAAGAAGGGGCCGATGAGCTGGTCGTTTTGGACATCACCGCCGGCACCGAAGGACGGGCCACCCGCTTGGATGTTTTGAAACGGGTTTGCGCCGTCACCGACCTGCCCGTAACCCAAGGCGGCGGCATGACCTCCCTGGCAGATATTGATGCCGCCATGGCCGCCGGGGCCACCCGGGTGGGCATCAATTCCGCAGCGGTGAAAACCCCGGATCTCTTGCGCCAGGGCGTAGAGAAATACGGCAAAGACGCCATTGTAGCTGCCATTGACGCCAAAGAAGTGGATGGCTCCTGGCACGTCTTTATAGGCGGTGGCCTGGAAGATACCGGTAAAGACCTTTTGCCCTGGGCTAAGGAAGTGGAAGCCCTGGGCGTCGGCGCCATCTTGCTTACCTCCATTGATGCAGACGGCACCAAGGCCGGCTATGACATTCCCATGACCCGTGCCGTTACCGAAGCGGTCTCTATTCCGGTCATCGCCTCCGGCGGCGCCGGGAAGGTCCAGGACATCATCGACGTGCTCAAAGAAAGTGACTGCGAGGCGGCCTTGGCTGCTTCCGTCTTCCATTTCGGGGAAATGTCCGTTGGCGAAATCAAAGCAGCCCTGAAAGAAGAAGGGCTGGACGTTTATTGATGCAGCCGCTCAGCCAATATTTTAAAAAAAGCAGCCTGGTGCCCGCCATCGTTCAAGATGCCCGGAGTGGCGAGGTCCTGATGCTGGCCTACATGAACGAAGAGGCCCTGCAGGCAACGCTGGATACCGGCGAAACGGTTTTTTGGAGCCGGTCCCGGCAAACCCTCTGGCATAAGGGAGAAACCAGCGGCAATACCCAGAAGGTGGTCTCCATCACAGCCGATTGTGACCTGGACACTTTCCTGATCAAAGTGTTGCCCGCCGGACCGGCCTGTCATACTGGCGCCGTCACTTGCTTTTTTAACCCTGTCTTACCGGAAAGTCATCAATAGGGGGATTTATGCAAAGTTTAGAACAGCTTTATCAAGTCATTGAAGAGCGGCGCATCGCTCCTTTTGAAGGCTCCTACACCGCCTATCTTTTTGATGAAGGATTGGATAAAATCTTAAAAAAAGTCGGTGAAGAATCGACGGAAGTGGTCATTGCCGCTAAAAATACCGATGCAGATGCCTTTGTTGGTGAAATTAGCGACCTGCTCTATCACCTGATGGTACTTCTGGCTGAAAAAGGCGTTTCCCTTGACGCCATTGACGCTGAATTGATGCGCAGGGCTGAACGCATCGGCAATAAGAAACCGGTGCATGCCAGCGACCACGAGAGCTGATCCTTGCGTCTGGGGCCTGATTCTGCTATGATGAAGCCAATTTCGAAAGGAGCATGCCAATGAAAGTTATTTTATTACAAGATGTTGCCAAGGTGGGTAAGAAAGATGACGTCGTTAATGCAAAAACCGGCTATGCGCGCAACTTTCTCATTCCCAATGGATTGGCCGTTGAAGCAAGCAAAAAAAGTTTGAAAGAGTTGGCAGAGCGTCAAGAAGCCCAAGCCGAAGAAGCCGCCTATGAATTGGCCCAAGCCAAGGCCATTGCCGAGCAACTCAAAGATGCAAAGGTACAAGTGTACACGAAAGTCGGCTCCGGCGGTAAGACCTTTGGCGCCGTCACCAATAAAGAAATAGCCGAAGCCTTACAACAGCAATACGGCGTTGATATTGACCGGCGTAAAATTATCCTCCCGGAACGCATTAAAGACCTAGGCGTTGCGGAAGTGACCTTGAAATTGCACCCGCAGGTGCATCCGACCTTGCGCGTACAAGTCTCCGCCGAAGAAAACTAAAGGCCTACCCTGCAGAGAAACCCCCTGCAGGGTATTTTTATGGGTCCAGAAAAAAGTAAATTAAAAAATGGCATAAAATGTTTGTTTTTTGTCAAAAAAGGCCCTTTTACATCTTGACAGGACTGCCATCTCTTTGTATAATTTTTGGTCAACTTGACAAACCCTTTCTGATGCACTATACTGTATATGATATGCTAAAGAGGTCATCGAAAGGGTGAAGGTTGTATGTCCAAGAGAACCATTGAGCGTTTGCGCAAAGCACTGACCCCATTTGTCGGGTGCGACATAGACGTGGACGCAAATGTCGGTCGAAAACGCATTGTACCGTATGAAGGTGTCCTGGAAAATACATATCCCAATTTATTTGTTGTCCGTGTTGGGGATGATAGCGATGAAGAAGAGCGGCGTTTATCTTTCAGCTACGTGGACTTGTTCACGGGGAATGTCGTTATTTCATTGCACAAAGACGGACACACCTATTCATTAACCCCCAATATTAACTAACCAGCAGAGGACCCTCAAGGGTCCTTTTTGCAACAGCTGAATAAAATGCAAGAATTTGTTTGGAATTTACAAGAGCGGTTATATAAAGGGTAGGTGAAATTGTCACCCTGCGATGATTTTTTCGGAGGAATTCACTTTAAGAAGAGGAGAATGAGTATGAAAGACATTAAAGGTACCAAGACTGAAGCAAATTTACAGGAAGCTTTTGCCGGTGAATCCATGGCACGCAACAAGTACGACTTTTTCGGCGCACAAGCCAAAAAAGACGGCTATGTTCAAATTCAAAATATCTTTTTTGAAACCGCTCGCCAGGAACATCAACACGCAAAACTGTGGTTCCGCTTCCTGAACGGCGGCAAGATTCCGGCCACGGCTGAAGCCCTCACCATGGCAGCAGAAGGCGAAAATTTCGAGTGGACCGACATGTATCAACGCATGGAAAAAGAAGCTCGTGAAGAAGGCTTTGATGAAATTGCCGATCGTTTCAAACACGTTGGCGAAGTTGAACGTGAACACGAAAGACGCTATCTGGCACTTCTTGAAACCGTCAAGAATGACACCGTCTTTAAACGTGACCACGATGTGCGTTGGAAATGCAACAACTGCGGCTACATTTATGTAGGTAAAGAAGCACCGGAAAAATGCCCGGCCTGCCTGCATCCGCAAGCCCACTTTGAAGTGCAAGCAGAAGCTTACGCACAAGACAACAGCGACATCGTTAAATAAGTCTGTTCCTAATGTCAAAAATCCGTCGGTGGAGTGCCGACGGATTTTTTTATGAGCTTTTAAAAGGAATAGAATTTTAGTGTTATCATTCTTTCGAATATACTAGATTAATCATTAAAAAGGATAAATCACATCCTTTGCATATATATGGCTTGGCATCCTACTCCTCTCAAGGTACTGGTAATTAAGATATTATCGGTGATATCGGTTGAATATATGTCGGTCTGTGGAATAGTGCAATAATTTAGGATTTTAGTTATTGATAGGTCTAATGAGCTGGGAAAGTTAAGTTTACTCATGAAGTTAAAGATATTATTGTAGTAATCAAAAGTATGTTTAGTAACTATGTATTTACCTTTTTGGAGCTCTATTTTTACGGAAATATTTAATTCATCAATAAAAGAATCAATAGTGCTTTTGACCTCGTATATTGTTGGTGTTGTAGTACATAGTTTTTCTATAGATTCATTAAAGTTCATGGTTAACAATAAGTATGATGGAAATTTAGTGTGAATTTTGATTAGTGTGTGATATTGGCTATGAGAAAGTAATTCACCATTTAGCATAGATAAAATCTGAAATGCATAGTAACTTGGTTTAGGAATTTCAGTTGATGTTAATAGCGTGTATTGTCCGCTTAGAAAAATATCAGAATTGCATTGGTCACGTAACTGTAAGGTTATTTGACTATCGTCACTTAGTATATAACGCTTATATATATAGAACATTGATGCTATGGAATCAAATCCATGGCTTAGATTTGCAGTAGATTTATGTGAATCAAGTGTTACGTGGAATCCATGATTCAAAAAATAGTCACGAGCGGATACTACTTCTATAGCATTGTCTCTATCATTAATTTGTAAGATTACTTCCTGGCAATTCAAATCATATAGATATTTAAATAGGCGAAAATGCATAGAGTTGAAGTCATTCATTGTGATTAACACTCTAGGGTGATGCATAATCTCCCTTATAGGAACTGTTTCGTTATTAATTTTAATCGATACATTTTTATTATTCGAAATACTTGTTGAGGAATCATAAATACCCATCTGTGATAATAAAGAGTTGATTAGATAAATAGCATCAGTCTCGTTAAGTACAAATGATAAATCTAGATTATTTTCATTTTTTATGAGCGGAGCATATTTTTTTCTATAATTTTCTGGAGTATCTCCAAACCAATATTTGAAATATTTTCGATAGTAATTTGTACTTGAAAAGCCAACATCTCGCGCAATTTCACTGATTTTTTTCCTAGAATTTATTAGATTCACTTCTGACCATTCAACTCTTACGAAATAAAGAAATTGCGTAAAGCTGATTCCGATACTGTCTTTTATTAAATGAGATAGATAGTATTTATTTAGATGTTCAAGCTCTGCTAAATCATCTAAAGAAATATTAGATGAATGATTCTCATATGTATAATGAATAATGTCGCGGATTCTTTGTATTGTTACAATGTTAGAACTCTCGAATTTAGTGAGTTGATTTTTTGTGAACCCAAATACGTTAAAATTTTCATTTAAATACTCAATTATTCTAAAAGTATCATCTATACACTGTTGTTTGTAGTTATAGCCTTTTTTTAAATATTTATCTACTAAAGATAGAATCATAAGTTTTAGATGTTCTTGTTGCTTAACTTTATCTTTATCCGAATAATACATATAGGTGCTAGTAGACAGAGTAGGGAAAAAACGAGTAAAAAATCTATTGCTTATTTTTATACTTACAATTGCATTATCCTGATCGGTTGATTTCATGGAGTGAACTTCGTATCGGTTGTTTGTAAAAATATCCCCGGCTGTAAGTTTATAATTAAAAGGCCCATTTCTAAAGTTTAAATCACCATGTAGAACGAGCAAGATCTCAATATCTTCATGATAATGCGGCGGGTAATATCTGATGTTTTTTACTGATATATTTATCGGCAAATCATCATTATAAACATATTTTTCAGATCTCATATTAGTACCTCTAGAATTATATTGCTTTATAAATGTATTATCTTGCGTTTATTATACACAAATATGGAATAGATTTCAGGTTTATTGAAAAAATAGCAATGTAAAGATATTTTATAGCAATCTAAATGTTGAATAATTGAAGAATCAGGCTATTATGATTTTATATAATGCGTTTTATAGAAGGATGAAGAATAGAAGGAGGTAAGGAAATGCGTGAAATAGATATTATATCTAATGAGTATGTCGAAAATGAATTAAAAATTCATAACATTCCAGGAATGGCGATTGGGGTTATTAAGGATGGTAAAACAATCTTATCTAAGGGGTATGGAGTAGCAGATGTTGAAAAAAAGACGAAATTAGATTCCCAATCCTTATTTGGCATTGCATCTTGCACAAAGTCGTTTACAGCTGCGCTTATTGCAATGCTAGTTGACCAGGGGAAACTGGATTATGATGCTCCCATTATTGAGTATTTATCAGATTTTAGAATGTATGATGACTATTCAACTAAGACATGTACAATTAGAGATATGATGAATCATAGAACAGGCATTCCGGGGCATGATTCTTTGTATACAGATGAGATTGATAGAGCAGAACTCTTCAAACGCCTACGATATATCGAGCCAAATGCACCGATTCGAATGAAAACTCAGTATAACAATGTAGTTTATACGTTGGTTGGATATATTGCAGAAAGAATTAGTGGTATGCAATGGGATGATATGATCCGTGAATGGATATTCGAACCACTAGGCATGACAAATAGTAATACTACCATTTCTGAACTAAGAGCAAGCTGTAATATCGCTGAGCCACATTGGCGGCAGGACGATGGGACCATTGTGAAGATTAAAAATTGGTCGGTTAGCCCAGGGGAGCCGTGTGCGGCAATCAATTCTTGCCTTGATGACATGATGAAATGGATTCAATTTCATTTAAATATGGGAGAATGGAATGGAAAACAGCTAATTTCCAAACAGTGTATGGAAGAGATGCACAGATGGGCAGTGCCTTTTCCGATGTGGAGTGTCCAAATTGATGAAATTCCTCCAATCCAAGGATATAGTATGGGGTGGATTGAAGATTATTACAGAGGCAATGATCTTGTGTATCATGTCGGTGAAATAGAAGGATATTGCTCGCTGATGTGTTTCCTGCCAAAGAAAAACATTGGAGTTATGATTATGATTAATAATCATAACTCTGCAATATTAATTGAACAATCTATTCTATATACTATTTTAGATAATGTACTGGGACTTGAAAAAACACACGACTGGTCAGCGTTCTTTGAGTCTCAAAAGGGCCAATGGGGTGGATTCTATTTGGATGAGGTAATTAACCTTATGCCTGATAAGCCCGTTACTGGAACAAAACCTTCTCATGAATTGGAGAGCTATATTGGGGAATATTGGAATCCTGGGTATGGAAAAATCAAAATTTTAAAAGAAGAGAATCAATTAAAAGCTATTTTCCGTGGTATGGCGCAACCAATGGTGCATTATCATTATGATATCTTTAAGATGCCCAATATAAAGATGGATACTTTAGTGGTGACGGCACCAGTTACTTTTTATACTAATGCTTATGATGGTTCTATCGATCGTTTTGATATTCCGTTAGAGCCTTCTGTAAAACCAATTATATTTACTCGCCAAGCAAAGTAGTAATTTGCTAGAAAGGAGTAGAAGATGACTAGTTATATGTTGGCTGCCTGTGTAGTATTCGGCCTAGTTGCTGTCGGTGAAGTAATTTCATACTTGACGAAAGCAGTAGTTCCGTCAATGGCTGGTGCTTTAATTCTATACCTTATTTTAATTTGGTGTGGTATGCCGCAGACATATCCCGAAACTGCTGGATTTACCACAATGGGGGATATGGCTTTTTACATGCTTTGCGTTGGTGTAGGCACTGGTGTTGCTCCGGGAGAATATGTTAAGAACTTAAAAAGTGTTATTATGGCATTGGTTTCCGTAATCGTTGCTCTGATATTTACTGTAGGTATAGGCGGCCTAATCTTTGGATTGGACACTATGGTTGCAGGTGCAGGAGCTTGTTGTGGCGGCGGGGCAATTTCGGGGATTGCAACTATTTCACAGTTAAATAAATTGGATTTGGTTGCCTTAATTGGTGTCCCAACGATTATGATTGTAACAGTAGATCCTATTGGACAGCCAATTGCATCATTTATCCTCCGAAAATATGCTAAAAAATTAAATGCAGAAGATGCATATTTGTTACAAAAAGTTGCAAAAGTTGAAGATAAGCAGGAAGTACGTCTTACAAAGCGTGGGGATGCATACGGATCTCCAGAGAATCCAAGTCCATTTTTCCCGGCATGGCTTCCGAGTGAACTTGATCATAATGGGGTTGTTCTTTTAGAAATGGCATTAGCTGTATGGGGGGCTGTGGCATTAGAGTCTGTAACTGGGATGTCTGCTTTCTTGTGGTGCTTTTTAATTGGTATTTTGGGCTGCTTGTTTGGTGCCTTTAGACTTTATTTATTTGATGAAAGAGCAAACTCTTCCGGATTTTTAACAGTACTGATTATAGGGTATTTATTGACTTCTATGAATGGGTTAACTCCACAGGCGGTTATATCTGTTCTTCCTTCAATAGTGGCATTGATTGTACTATCTGCAGTAGGCCTTGGGCTTGGTGGATATATTTCTGGTAAATTTTTCGGATACGATCCCATTTTATCTGCTGCCGCAGGCGTTGGGATTATGTTCCTTTTCCCGGGGATTAGTATTGTGTCTACCGAAGTATCGGCTCGTGCTGCACGTAATGAAGAAGAACGGAAATTTATCTATGGACAGATTGCGCCATCTATGTATATTATGGGTAACACAGGGTTCTTGTTTGGCCTCTTGTTTACGGTAACTGTTTTGCTTCCAATGCTTGCGCGCTAAATAACTAGTATGTTGGAGGGCGGAGTATGTTTATCACATTAAAGAAAATACAAAAGATGAGAGAAGATGGCGTCAATTGTATTAAAATCGATGGCAATACTGTTATCACGAAAAAAGCATATAACTTTGCTGTTGCAAATGAGATTGATTTAATTGCAGTCAATGCTTCGGTGATTAATGAAAAACGAATGGATGTGATGAAAGATCCAGGTATAAAAATTGCCAAGTTTCTTCAAAAAATACGTGATAAAAATTGATTGCATATATAATTCACCTCGTTTTTCTTGATAATAAAAGACATATAGTTTTATACTTGATGAAGTGTGCTTATCCTTTCGAAGAAGAGAACTGGATAGGTATTGATGAATTTGCTTACGTTGAAATCGTATCGTTGCAATAGGTGTCAGGAGAATGGACAGAATGAAGAAAGGGAAAAATAAGAAATTAAAAAAAAGAGAGGCTCAATTTATAGTTGTTTTAAATGCTTTGCTCACATTAGTGTGTGTTATCCTTGCGGTGATATGTTATATAAAAGACCTAAACGGCTATGGCGTTTTTATGATTGGATTTGCATGTTTCTTTATGGCATGGGGAGTAAAATTTAAAAAAGCTAAAACTGAATAAATTAAGTTCAAAAATTTTACAATTTGATGGATATTGAAAAGTGGCTATATAAAAAGATACATCCTAAAAATAGGTTAATTCCTGATAGGATGTATCTTTATTTTTTAGCTTCATATAAATAAAGGTTGAAATAACTTATAATTGTATATTCCTTTTGTGGTTTTTATTTCTACGAGACTCTTTTGATTATTCTACTTTTATAATGGTATTTTAAAATTTGGAAAAACAATGTCTGTTCTTTTGATATTTTGACAGTCACAAAGTTTTCGAATTTTTCTGATTTAAGTATTTAAATAGACAATTTGTTTTTCAGCGTCAAAATAATTAAAATGAGAAATTATTTGACTTAATAAAATTAAAATGGATAAATTAAATTCAATATTCAATAAATTTATATGCGTATAATTTTCTTCTGATGGACAAAGTGATTTTAAGACTAGATAATTATCATAGAAAAAATAAATAATTATTAAGGAGGAATATTAATGAAAGACTATATTGATTCTTTGAACTCTCCTCGATTCTCAGGTATTAAGACATTTATGAGATTACCTTATGTTTCATCAACATCGGATTTGGACGCATTTGTTTATGGTATCCCGTTCGATACAGGGAGTAGCTTTGGTGTTGGAAGTCGCTTTGGTCCTCAAAAAATTCGTGAAGCGTCTGCGATTCTTAAACCGTATAATCCTATTTTAGATATTGATGTACAGGATGTGCTCAATATTGCAGATGTTGGGGATTTGCTTGTGGTCCCAGGATATATTGAAAAAACATATGATTCGATTGAACAAGAACTCATTCCGTTAATAGAAAAAGGGGCAACTCCTATTGCTTTAGGGGGGGATCACTCAATTACACTTGCAGAATTACGGGCAATTGCACGTAAGACTGGTCCTGTTGCTTTGGTTCAATTTGATTCACATAGTGACACAGGAGACTTATATTTTGGTGAAAAATATAATCATGGAACAACTTTTAGACGTGCAATTGAAGAAAATTTGATTATTCCAGATAAGTCTTTTCAAATTGGTTTGCGTGGACCGTTATATGCTAAAAATCAATTTGATTTTGCAGTTAAAAATGGCGTAGAGCAATGGTCTAACTGGCGTATTCGCTTAGAGGGATTTGAAAATCTTATTGATTCTCTTCAGAGAAAATTAAAAGATACACCAATATTTATTTCTTTTGATATCGATTTCTTGGATGCGGCATATGCACCTGGAACAGGAACACCGGAAATTTGTGGATTTAATACATTTGAAGCACAACGATTGATGCTTGAGGGGTTACGTGGATTGAATATTGTTGGAGCAGATTTGGTTGAAGTTTTGCCCGCATATGACTCGCCGGGACAGATTACTGCCTATGCCGCTTGTGGAATCATTTTTGATATGATTTCATTAATAGCCTTTTCAAAATCTTAAGAAGGTGAGTGGTATGAGAATTGTAGGTATTGATTATATTATCATTATTGCTTATTTGCTTGTGATTGTGGCTTCTGGTATTTTGGGTTCAATACGTGCGGGAAATCAAGAAGATTATCTAGTTGCAGGTCGCCATTTACCGTTGCCAATATATGTAGCCTGTATTACGACTGTAGTCATAGGCGGTGGTGCCACTTTCGGAGCCGCTACTCAAGCATTTAATAATGGTATCTCAGCGGTGTGGATGGTTACGATGTTTGGTGTAGGAATACTGTCGCTGGGGTTTCTTTTATCAACTAAGCTGTCGAATTTACGGATATTGACAATCAGTGATATGCTCACGTTGCGCTATAAAAGAGAAGCTGGTATGATTAGTGCTATCATTTCGGCATTTTATACGATGATGGTGGCCGTTACCAATGCGATTGCGCTTGGTGTAACATTTAGCGCTATGATGGGCTGGCCGCTTAAACTTGCTATTTTTATTGCTGCAGGTATTGCTTTGGCCTATACATTGCTAGGTGGAATGACTTCTATCGCGCTAACTGATACGATACAATTTACCATTATGACGATAGCGATATTTTTTATTTTGTTGCCACAAGGTTTTTCTAAAGTTGGAGGGATAGCGGGGCTTAAAGATACTTTGCCAGAATCATATTTCGATATTGGAGCGGTTGGTGTCCATAAGATATTTTCATGGTTTATTTTATTTGCCTTGGGGTTAGCTATTGGACAAGATATTTGGCAGCGGGTATTTGGCGCAAAAAATTCATCTGTCGCAAAACGTGGGACTGTTATAGGGGGTATTTATACAATCCTGTGGGCTATTGCAATGACCTTTGCCGGAATGTTTGCATTTTCTTTGGCACCGGGGATTGATCCGCAAAATGCTTTATCTGAAGCTGTATTATTAATTGTACCAGCAGGCTTTCGCGGGCTGGTCTTTGCTGGTATTATGAGTGCCTTTTTATCGACGATTTCGGGTTGTATGCTTGCATCGTCCACGTTGATACTTAACGATATATTGCGCTTAGATAATGGGAAAATAGCGAGAACGAGAGTCATGGTTATTGCGGTCGGTGGAACTGTTATTGCTCTTTCTGTTGCAATTCAAAGTGTCTTAACCGCTTTAGATATCGCATATGCGATTCTTTCGGGTTGTATATTTGTGCCGGTTATCGCGGGATTTTTTTGGAAGCGTGCCAATTGGAAAGGAGCTTGCGGCTCTATGGTCATGAGCTTTTTTGCAGTGGTTTGTTCTATGATAAAATGGGGAACATCTTCTACTGCGCCGATTATGATTGGAATAGTTATCAGTGTAGTCAGTATTATTGTAATCAGTTTGATAACGGAGCCGGAAGACCCTGAAAAATTAACAGAATGGGAGAATAAATTGATATAGAGGAGTATTTATAATTGCCGGTAATGGAGGTGAGCTGATGAATCTCAATCAGCTAAAATATTTTTCCGAAGCGGTGAAATATCGCTCAATCTCAACAGCGGCACGAGAAAATTTTGTAACTCAGTCAACTTTTAGCACGGCAATTACAAATTTAGAAGATGAACTTTCTGTTAAATTGTTAAATAGAGGTGTTCAGGGCGTAACACCGACATGTGTTGGTGAGCAGGTGTTTTACAAAGTTCATGATTTGCTGATGCTTTTAGAAGATATCAGAATTTTGACAAGTCAATCTTCAAAAGCGGTATCGTTGCGGATTGCTTCTCTTCCGTCATTAATTGATACTCTTTTAGCAGATACGATTTTATATTTGGAAGCAAAAAATCATGATTTAATGCTGGATATCATATCAGATGATTCAGAAGGAGTTCAGGCTAAGATTCAAGGTGGACATTCGGATATTGGCGTTATTTTTACGGATGGGTTTCCAATTTTTCCGGGACTAGCTTATGAGCCGTTATTTGCAAGCCGGTATGTTTTGTTTGTTGGAAAACATCATCCTATGTATTGTAAAGAAGAACTTACAATAGAAGAGGCATTATCTTTAAAACACGTTACTTACAAAAATGAATATGTAAAAGAATATGATTTATTAACTCATTTGACTCGTTCTTATGGGAAACCGAAAATATCACTATGTGTTGATAATAATGAATCAATGCATCGCATTATTTCTCGGAGTGATTATGTTGCTTTCTTTCCGGAATTTGTGACTCGCCATGATGCCTATATTGAATCGGGGAATATATCAATGTTGAATGTATCTAATGCTGATTTGAATTTACAAATTGGTGTTGTGTACAGTAAAAAATATGGTTCGAAAGAAAAGATATCATCGTTTATTGAAATTCTCAAATGTGTGTTGATTGAAGAAGAATATCTATAAGTGGAAAATTGAATATAAAGGGTAAAAAGACAGCGAACACGCTTTTAGGCGTGTTCGCTGTCTTTTCATGTATTGACTATTCCGAGACGACCCAGGTGATGATGCTGGAGATGACGGTGAGGATTAGGGCGCCTAGGGTGGCGGTCCAGAAGCCGCTGACGGCCATGTCCGGGACGAGGAATGAGGTTATTTTCAGCATGAGTCCGTTGACGACAAAGGTAAATAGCCCCAGGGTGAGGATGTTGACGGGGAGGGTGAGTAGGATAAGGATGGGGCGTAAGATGGCGTTTAATATGGACAGGACGACGGCGGCCATGATGACGGCGGCGATGGAGTCAAAGTATATGCCATCCACTAAGGTTGCGGTGAGGTAAAGGGCCAGGGCAAAGGCGCCCAGGCGTACGATAAATGATTTCATGCGTGTGACATCCTTTCGTAAAGGTGCTTAGGGACGGGCGTTTTTTAAACGCAGGCGTGCCTGTAAATCTTGGTGGGTGCGAAGGTAGTCGTGAATGCCTTGGGCCAATTCCCGGCTGATGCCGGGCACCTTGGCCAATTCACCGACTTCTGCACTTTGAATTTTACTAAAAGAGCCAAAGTAGGTCAATAGGGATTGCCGGCGTTTCGGGCCGATGCCGGGGATATCGTCTAAAATGCTGGCGAGCTGGCGTTTGCCGCGCAGGGACCGGTGGTAGGTGATGGCAAAGCGGTGGCTTTCATCCCGGATGCGTTGGATGAGGTAGAGGGCGGCGGTATCGTGGGGGATGCGGGTTTCGCTGCCATCTGTGTGGACGAGGATTTCTTCCTGCTTGGCTAGGCCGAAGGTGGGGATGGCCTCGTAGCCTTCCTGGGTCATGGCGCGGCGGGCGTAGCCGAGCTGGCCCTTGCCGCCGTCGATGATGACGAGGTCGGGGAGGTTTGAAAAGCGGCCCTGGTCCTTGTCGGACTGGCGTTCTTTGCTGGCGTGGGCAAAGCGACGGCTGATGACTTCAAACATGCTTTCAAAGTCATTGGGGCCTTGGACGGTTTTAATTTTAAAGCGGCGGTACTGGTCTTTGCGGGGACGGCCGTTTTCAAAGACGACCATTGAGGCGACGGAATCGCTGCCTTGAATGTTGGAAATATCGTAGCATTCAATGCGGGCAGGCGGGGCAGGTAAATTTAGGTAGGCGGCCAGGTCGGCAAGGGCGCCTTCTGTCCGCGCTTTTTTCTCATCTTGGGAAAGCCGCCACTTGGTCAGGGCTTCCTTGGCGTTGTCCCGGACCAGGTCCAGCAGGGCCTTGTTATCGCCGCGGACGGGGACGTGAAAGATGGTGCGGTGGCCGTGTTTCTCGCTTAAATGGGCGGCTAGGGTGTCGGTATCGGCGGCCTCCCGGTCAATGTAAATGGTGGGGGGGACGCGTTCTTGGGTTAAATAGAATTGTTTGAGAAAACTGGAGAAAATTTCATCGTCGCTGCTGTCGCCGATTTGGCGGAGGGGGTAGGATTCGCGGCCCAGGATTTTCCCGCCACGAACAAAAAAGACTTGGACGACGGCGCCCCAATCGTTCCGGGCCATGGCGACGATGTCGCGGTCATCATCTGTGGAGAGGGCAGCTTTTTGCCGGGCGTTTAAGCGGGCAATGGCTTGGAGACGATCGCGGTATCGGGCAGCTTCTTCAAATTCATAAACGTCGCTGGCGGCCTGCATTTTATTGCGGAGCTCGGCTTCCAGGCCTTCTGTTTTACCGCTGAAAAAGCGGGCGACTTCTTCAATCATGGCGGTATAGGTGCGCTCGGTGATGGCACCTTCGCAAGGGGCGTCGCACAAGTTAATGTGGGCGTTGAGGCAGGCTTCGCCGCGGTTGAACCGGGTTTTGCCGCAGGTGCGCCAGCGGTAGTTGTGCCGGAGGATGTCGAGGATTTCACGGAGTTCGTAGACGTTGGGATAGGGGCCGAAATAGCGGGAACCGTCACGAATGACGTTGCGGGTAACGAAAATCCGGGGCCATTTTTCCTTGGTGATGCGGACGTAAGGGTAGGTTTTGCCGTCCTTCAGGCTGATGTTGTAGCGGGGGTTGTATTTTTTAATGAGGTTCATTTCCAGGAGGAGGGCTTCCGTTTCGCTGGTGACGACGATGTATTCAAAATCGGCAATGTGACGGACCAAGGCCTTGGTCTTAACCGCTTCACGGGGCTGGGCGCGAAAATAAGAGCGGACGCGGTTGCGCAGGTTGACGGCCTTGCCGACGTAGATCACTTGATGGTCAGCATCTTTCATCAGGTAAACGCCCGGAGAGGTGGGCAGTTGAGCAAGTTTTTCTTCAATAAGATCGTTCACTGTCGGCATTTCCTTTCGTTAAAATCCATAAAAAGTGAGGAAACAAAAAAATATGTATGTCTGTGGCCCCCGATGGGGGTCTCTTATTTTTGCTTGCTGAGATTAGAGGGGCTGTCTTTATTGTAGCATAAGGGCATTTTTTCTGAAATCCTGTTTAAAAGGGGGCTTGGCGGGTTATTCAATCATCAGAAATAAATTTGATCTTTTTTGACCTTACCCCTTTACATGAAAGGTCAAAGATGGTAAAATATAATCAACGTCAGGAAAGATCAAACTCTTTTACAGCACTTTATCCATCAAATGACAGGAGGTGAGCCCATGGCGAGTTTATCGAAAGAAATTGAGCTTTACCTAAAAAGGCGTTTAGCGGAGCAGGAGGCAGGTATGCTGGAAATTCAGCGCAGCCTGCTTTCTGAACTCTTTGAATGTGTGCCATCGCAGATCAATTACGTTTTGGCAACGCGGTTTTCTTTACTGGACGGATATCTGGTGGAAACCCGGCGCGGTGGCGGCGGTTATGTCCGCATTGTGGCGATTCCGCTGGAGAGTCGGGATGACATGCAAGAACTTCTTGACGCGGTGGGCGGCGCCATTGGTGAACGGGAAGGGGAACGCCTTCTCAAACGGTTGGCCAAGGCAGGGATTCTGTCACCTGAAACGGCAGGGCTTTTTACAGCCCTGTTTAAGGACCGGGTGATGCGGGTCACGCCTGAAATAGATGCCGCAGCCTTGCGAGCGCATTTGCTGCATCATTTAATTGCCAATTGTACCGTTGACGATCATCACACAAATAAGAAGAAAGGGTGATAGAGATGCTTTGTCAACACTGTCATAAAAATCAAGCCAATTATCATACGGTATCGGTGATCAATGGGCAAAAAACGGAAGAACATCTTTGCGGAGACTGTGCTGCGGCGCTGGGAAAAGCAGGGATGGCCACTTCTTCTCTTGGCGGGTTCGGTTCTTTCTTTAATGAAAACGTGGAACCCTTGAACCTGGCCAAGATGATGAACAGCTTTTTCACCGGGGCCCCGGAAGGTGTCGGGACGCCGGCGCAGACGGCGCAAGAGCCCTTGCCTTGCCCGTCCTGCGGGATGACCTGGCGGGCCTTTCAGCAAGAAGGCTTGCTGGGCTGCGCCGATTGTTACCAGCATTTTGCAGACCTGATTCCACCGCTTCTGCGCCGCTTGCACGGGCATACTGAGCACGTGGGCAAGGTACCGGAAGGGGTCAGCACCGACTACAGTGAAAAACGCGCAGTTGACCACTTGCGCGATCAATTAAATGAAGCGGTTCGTGCGGAAAATTACGAACGGGCTGCAGAATTGCGCGATGAAATTCGCGCGAAGGAAAATGAAGCAAAAGCGCCGGAACCGGGAACAGCAGATGGCGATGAAGCGGGTGATGGGCATGCCTGATTTGGCCGCTCGTCTCAAGGCGGAAGCAAGCCCTTGGACCACCGGTGAAGGGCCTGAAAAAGACGTGGTCTTATCCTCCCGCATCCGCTTGGCCCGTAATTTTAAGGCAGAGCCCTTTCCCAATCGGCAAGACCGGGAGAGTGCCCTGCGCGTTTGGAAAACCGTCAGCGATTTTTGCAATGACAATAAGACCTACCAGTTTATAGATCTCAGCCGCGAGTCGGCTCTGGTGCGGAAGGTCTTGGTTGAAAAACACCTGATCAGTCCGGACCATGCGCAGGATGACGACCGGTACCGGGCCCTGGTGCTGTCGGACGATGAGGCGGCAGCCGTGATGGTCAATGAAGAAGACCACTTGCGCCTGCAGACCTTTGCGCCGGGCTTGGATTTGGCCAAGGCTTGGCAAAGGGCAGACGCCTTAGACGATGCCCTGGGCCGGCAAAGCGCTTACGCCTTTGATGCCAAGCTCGGCTACCTGACCGCCTGCCCGACGAACATCGGCACCGGGTTACGGGCATCCGTCTTGGTACACGTGCCGGGGCTGCGGCTAACCGGCGGTTTGGGCATCATCCAGCAATTCACCCAAATGGGCATGGCTGTGCGCGGCCTCTTCGGTGAAGGCAGCGAAGCGGTGGGGGACTTTTACCAGATCTCCAACCAGCAGAGCCTGGGCCGCACGGAAGAGGATATTATCAAAACCTTGGAAGGGGCGGCACGGCGGCTGATTGCCGCTGAACGTAATGCCCGCGACCACTTGTACAAGCAGCGCGGCCAGGCCTTGGAAGATGAAATCTGGCGCAATTACGGCATCTGCGCTTATGCGCGGCGCTTGAGCTCGGCAGAAGCTTACAAGCTGCTGTCCCCCCTGCGGATGGGCGCTGCCGTCGGCATCTTGGCGCCCTTGACGGTGGCCCAGGTTGATAAGGCCTATCTTCTGGCCCAGCCCGGCTACCTCATGCTTTGTGCCGACCAGGAAGCGGATGACGCGACCCGTGATGCCATCCGCGCTAAAAAAATAAGACATCAACTATACTTGCCTGCTTCCGAGCAGGTAGAGGAGGCATGATCCTATGTTGGATAATTTTACAGAAAGAGCCATGCAAGTGCTTGCATTGGCACAACAGGAAGCCATCGCCATGCATCAGCCGGCGGTGGGCACCGAGCACCTCTTGCTCGGCATTATAGATGAAGGACAAGGCGTTGCCGCCAAAGCGCTGGAATCCCTCGGCCTTGATGCGGACCGCATTAAGACCGACGTCAACCGGATGGTCCAGCCCGGTCAAGCACCGGTGACCCCCAACCAGCTGCGGATTACGCCCCGGGTAAAACGGGTTTTTGACTTGGCCAAGGATGAGGCCGTTCGCTGGGGCGTCAATTATGTTGCCACGGAGCACTTGCTCTTGGGCATTATTCGCGAGGGCGAAGGCGTTGCCTTCCAAGTGCTCGTCAACCAAGGCATTACCGCCGATAAGGTTCGGGCCCAGATCATCGCCCTCTTGGGAGGCGGTCAAAACGGGGCTGCCGGTCAGGTGCCCGGTGGAGACGGGCAGGCCTCAGAAGGGGGCAACGGTGGCGGCTTGGAAGAATTTGGCACCAACTTGAACAAGGCCGCCAAAGACGGGAAAATTGACCCGGTTATCGGTCGGCAAAAAGAAATTGACCGGGTGATTCAGATCCTGGTCCGCCGGACGAAAAATAACCCGGCCCTTATCGGGGAGCCCGGTGTCGGGAAAACCGCCATTGCCGAGGGCCTGGCCCAGCGCATTATTTCCGGTGATGTGCCGGAACTCCTGCGGGATAAAGAAATCATTACCTTGAACTTGAGCAACTTGGTGGCCGGCAGCAAGTACCGGGGCGACTTTGAAGAACGGCTGAAAAAAGTCGTGGAAGAGGTTAAGCAGCGTAAAAACGTCATTCTCTTTATTGACGAGCTGCACACCATCGTCGGTGCCGGTGCGGCAGAAGGCGCCTTAGACGCCGCCAATATCCTGAAACCGGAATTGGCCCGTGGCGACCTGCAGTTGATCGGTGCCACCACCCTGGACGAATACCGCAAGTACATTGAAAAAGATGCTGCCTTGGAACGGCGTTTTCAGCCGATTATTGTCGGTGCCCCGACAACCGATGAAGCCATCGATATTTTAAAAGGCGTGCGGGATAAGTACGAGGCCCACCATAAGGTGACCATCACCGACGCCGCCATTGAAGCCGCCGTCCAATTGTCCGACCGCTACATTGCCGACCGTCAGTTGCCGGATAAGGCCATCGACTTAATTGACGAAGCCTGCTCAAAAGTCCGCCTGAAGGCCTACACAGCGCCGCCGGAAGTCAAGCAGTTGGAAAATGATATTCGCACCTACGCCAAAGAGAAAGAAAGCGCCGTTGCCGCTCAGGACTACGAAAAAGCAGCCGAATACCGCGACAAGGAAAAGGCTGCCAATGAAAAATTGAGCGCCATGCAGGGCGAATGGAAGAAAGACCAAAGCGGTAAGGCGGAAGAAGTGACGGCTGAAGACGTCGCTGAAGTGGTCTCCAATTGGAGCGGGGTCCCGGTCACCAAACTGACCGAAACAGAAAGCGACCGCCTGCTCAATATGGAAAGCATTCTGCACCAGCGGGTTATCGGCCAGGATGAAGCCGTCACCGCTGTTTCCAAGGCCGTTCGCCGGGCCCATTCAGGCTTGAAAGACCCGAAACGGCCCATCGGCAGCTTCCTCTTCCTGGGGCCCACCGGGGTTGGTAAAACCGAGCTGGCGAAAGCCCTGGCGGAAGCCCTCTTTGATGATGAGGACAACATCGTCCGCATCGATATGAGCGAGTACATGGAAAAATTTGCCGTCAGCCGGCTCACCGGGGCGCCTCCGGGATACGTTGGCTATGAAGAAGGCGGTCAATTGACCGAAGCGGTACGGCGCAAACCCTACAGCGTTATCCTGCTGGACGAAATTGAGAAAGCCCATCCGGACGTCTTTAACCTGCTCCTGCAAGTTTTGGACGACGGCCGCCTGACCGACAGTCAAGGCCGGGTGGTGGACTTTAAAAACACCGTCATCATCATGACCTCAAACATTGGCGCAAAAGAAATCAAAGGCGCCGGCGGTCTCGGCTTTGCCACCCTGGGCGAGGGCGAAGATAAGTCTAAAAAAGACTACGACAGCATGAAGCAAAAAGTCCTCGATGCCGTTAAAAAAGTCTTCCGTCCGGAATTCTTAAACCGCATTGACGATACCGTCGTCTTCCACGCCTTGGACAAGAAAGAATTGACGGAAATCGTTGGCTTAATGCTCTCCGATTTGCGCAAACGCCTGTCTGGTATGGGCTTGACCCTGACCTTGACAGAGGCTGCGCAAGAGCACATCAGCGATGTCGGCTACGATCCCGATTACGGCGCACGTCCCCTGCGCCGCGCCATCCAAAACGAAATCGAAGACCCCCTCTCCGATGCCATCTTGGCCAAACGTTTTGACGACGGCGCCACCATTACCGTGGATTACGTTGACAAGCAGATCGTTTTAAAATAAGCATTTCAGTAAAACAGAGCTGAAAAACAAGAGGCTATCAGAAAACGCCCGCACCAACCCTGGTGCGGGCGTTTTTGTATCCAGCGGCCTGCCCTCGCGAGCCCGGCCCCACCTGGCGAAAGCCGTTTAACCGGCGGGCTCCAAACGGGTCTCTTGTTTCGTTCGAAATGTGCCCCACTTCTTGACAAAAAGCCGGGAGACATATATACTTATAAAATTGATGACTGGTCGTGACAAGGTCACGGCCCTTTTTATGAGATAAAACCTTAACTGTAGGAGGCAAGGACACAGATGGCAGATAAAACCTTACTTACTCAAGAAGGCTTAGATGATTTACAGGCAGAACTGGAACATTTGAAAACCGTTCGCCGGAAAGAGGTATCCGATCGTCTGAAAGTGGCAATTGATTTCGGGGACCTCAGCGAAAACTCCGAATACGATGACGCTAAAAATGAGCAGGCCTTTATCGAAGGACGGATCAAAAAAGTTGAAAGTCTATTGCGCAATTACGAACTTATCAGTAAGAGCGAGGACAATAAAGATAAAATTAACGTGGGCTCCAAGGTCCGGGTGATCGACATTGAGTTAGATGAAGAAGAAGATTACCGCATTGTCGGCACCATTGAAGCGGACCCAATGCACAACCGTATTTCCAACGAATCCCCCCTGGGCGCAGCGCTTTTAGGGCATGTGGTTGGCGATGAAGTGACGGTGGCGGCCCCGGTCGGCGATGTGCTTTATCGGGTCATTGCAGTACAAAATGAATAGGAGGACTCATGGCAACTGAAAACCTGGGCGGTTTAAAGCAAATCATCAACGTCCGTCTGAACAAAATGGACGCCTTGCGCGAGCGGGGCATTGATCCCTTTGGGCATCGCTTTAATGTGACCCATCATGTGGCGGATGTCCTGGACAATCAAGAAGCATTTTTAGAAAGCGGCGAAAACGTTAAAATTGCCGGCCGCATTATGGCCAAGCGCGGCCAAGGGAAAGCCGGCTTTGCCAATGTGGCAGACCTTACCGGCAACATCCAAATCTATTGCCGCCAGGATGTCCTGGGGGAAGAAAACCATTGGATTTTTAAAAAGGCTGACGTGGGCGACATCATCGGCGTGGAAGGGCCCCTCTTTATTACCGACCGCGGCGAATTGTCCATCCGCGTGGTCAAGCTGACCCACCTCTCCAAGGCCATGCGCCCCCTGCCGGAAAAATTTCACGGCCTGACCGATGTAGAATTGCGCTATCGTCAACGCTACGTCGACCTGATCATGAACCCGGATGTGCGTGAAACCTTCGTCAAACGCACCAAAATTATCCAGGCCGTTCGTCATTACCTGGACGGACTCGGCTTTTTGGAAGTGGAAACCCCAATCCTGCACCAGATTGCCGGTGGCGCCAACGCCCGTCCCTTCATTACCCACCACAACGCCTTGGACATTGACCTCTACCTGCGGATTGCCTTAGAATTGCACCTTAAACGGTTGATTGTCGGCGGTTTGGAACGGGTGTATGAAATCGGCCGTGTCTTCCGCAATGAAGGGATTGACACCAGCCACAACCCGGAATTCACCTTAATGGAACTCTACCAGGCCTTTGGCGATGTCAACACCATGATGGACATTACAGAAGGGCTCTTTATCCATGTGGCCAAAGAAGTGCTCGGCACCACAGACATTACCTGCGCCGGACACGACCTGCATTTGGCCGGGCCCTGGCCGCGCCTGCCCATGGCCCAAGCGGTTAAAGACGCCTGCGGCTTGGATTACCATGCGGATATGGATGATGCAGCCTTTATTGCCGCTGCCATTGAAAAAGGCGCTGAAAAAGAAAAATGCACCGACCGTGGCCATGCCTTGGAAGAACTCTTTGATTTATTCGTTGAAAAAACCCTGATTCAGCCGACCTTCATCACGGAATACCCGGTTGAAATCAGCCCCCTGGCCCGGCGCAACCCGGATAATCCGCGCATGACCGACCGGTTTGAGCTCTTTATCGTCGGCAGAGAACACGCCAACGCCTTCTCTGAAACCAACGACCCGGTTGACCAGCGTCACCGGTTTGAAGAACAAGTCAAAGCCAAAAGCGCCGGCGATGATGAAGCCCACCCCATGGATGAAGACTTTATCAACGCCTTAGAATACGGCATGCCCCCCACCGGCGGCCTCGGCGTCGGCATTGACCGGATGGTCATGCTCCTGACCGACAGCGATTCCATTCGTGACGTCCTTCTCTTCCCAACCATGAAACCCCTGGCCGATGGCAAGGGGAAAAAAGAAACACAAGCCCCCGCCGCCCCGTCAGCGCCTGACAAAATTGACTTTTCAAAAGTAAAAGTAGAGCCATTATTTGAAGATATGGTTGATTTTGATACATTCTCAAAATCTGATTTTAGAGTTGTAAAAGTTAAGAACTGCGAAGAAGTTCCAAAATCAAAAAAACTTTTGAAATTTACATTAGATGATGGTTCTGAAAAAGAAAGAGTTATTTTATCTGGTATTAAGGAGTATTACAGCGCAGAGAGCTTAATTGGAAAGACACTACTTGCGATTTGTAATCTTCCTCCTCGTAAGATGATGGGAATCAACTCAGAAGGTATGATTATATCTGCAATTTGCGAGTACGACGGAGAAGAAAAACTAAACTTAATAATGTTGGATGATAATATTCCAGCAGGATCAAAATTATATTAAAGAACACGCTAATTATGAAATAACCTGAACCCCAAAATCCAGAATACGGATGGAGGGGTTTTTGTATGCCAAAATACACAAAAGAATTTAAAGTAAAACTAGTAAATGAATATTTGTCTTGCGATTTGGAGCAGTTCCAAGTGGGACAAATAAAAAAACAGGACTATCTCAATAAATACTAACGAAAGCACAAGTATAAAATAGGCTAAAGTGACTTATAAGCCTATTTATGATATAATATATCTTAACAATAAAACGGATAAGGGGTAATAATATAGTAATTTCTTATATCCATTATGGCACTTATTGGTAGAAAGAAAAATGAACAAAGAAGACTAAAAAAGAGCTGCAACCTGTAGATCCATTGAAAGAGGTATTAGATATCCTGATTAACTATAGAAATAATATTTATTTAGACAGGAGGAAATAAAGTGAGTCAAGAAAATAAGATAAATCAATCTTGCTTAGGTTCAATACAAAAAACCACTGGTACAGTGGAAGAAAAAGCAAATTGCCCCAAATGTCACAAAATAGGAGAAAAGGTTAAGAATATAACTGTAAAGCATATGATATCAGAAAACCTTATGGGAAAGGTTGTAGATGAAGAAACTTACTATTTATGTATGAATGAAGATTGTGATGTCGTGTATTATAACTTAAACAATGAAAGAGTTTTTTATAAGGAAGATGTAAAAGTTCCTATATGGTTTAAAAAGGATGCAAATCCCAAATATATATGCTATTGCAACCAAGTTACAGAGCAACAAATTATAAACGCTGTTTTAGATGATGGTGCAAAGAATATTAAAGATATTATTAGACTTACAGGGGCAATGAAAAATGGAAAGTGCGAAATTAACAATCCTTTGGGAAAATGCTGTAGTCCTTTTATTCAAGAAACCATCAATAAGGCATTAAAAAGCAAACAATAGTTTGCGAAACATAATTTATAAAGTACGTCACAACAGTAATAAAATTAAAAATAATAAAAACTATAGAATTAAAATTTTAACGGTTCAGATGTAAAAGTCTGGGCCGCTTTTTTATTTTTCCCGGAAAGGAGGTCACCTATATGGTAAATGATGAAGTTAATAATAAGGCTATAAATATTGAGATAAAAGTGGCTCAGTATTCAGCAAAGGCTATTTTAAAAGCTATGAAAAAGATTATAAAAGATGCCGATGAAAAAAGCCAACCACTTGCAGATTATATTAGTGAAAAAAGAAAAACTAATTCAAGGAAACTTAAGGATATGGTAAAGAAAGGTCAGCTGGAAAATATTGATGAGCAAATCGAAAATAAATTCTATGCTTTTAAGGATTACGCATATAGGCGTAAAATAACTTGGGGGTTTGTTAGAGATAAAGATACAAGACTTTATATTAACAATACAAACTACACAAAAGAAATGAATAATGAAAACTGGAAAAGGCTAGAAGATTTATTTTAATGAGGTGTTAAATGATAGAAAACAATATTCCAAAAGTATTTATATTATATTCGTGGGAAAGCAAAGAACACTCTGATTGGGTTAAATCTCTAGCAGATAAATTGTTAGCAGATGGTATTGAAGCCATAATAGATAGCTATGATGTAAGTCCAGGGGATAGACTTCCAAAATTTATGGAAAGCTCGATAAGAGATAGTGATTATGTAATTATAATTTGCACTGAAGAGTATAAAAGGAAAGCTGATAATAGAGAAAAAGGTGTAGGTTATGAAAGTCATATAATATCTGCGGAACTCTACAATAATCACAATGATAGGAAGTTTATTCCAGTCATTAGACAAGGAGATTTTAATTCAGCTTTGCCTACTTACCTAGATGGAAAACTTGCAATAGATTTAAGAGGTAATCCATTTAATGAAGATTCATATAAGGATCTTATTGCATCAATATTTAAAGTTAAAAAGAAACCTAAAGTAGGTATAAGACCATATTATGTTGATGAATATGAACCAATAACAATTGAGGGAGAGGATATAAAAATAGTGGGCATTATAACAAATGAAGTTACCTTGCCAAAAAATGATGGAACAAGAGGTTCTGCTTTGTATAGAATCCATTTTAGATTATCTAGCAAACCAACTAGCACATGGTCTGAATTGTTTTTAAGAAATTGGAATTACCCACCAAGTTTTACATCAATGCATAGACCTGGAATAGCTAGAGTTGAATCTGATAAAATCATTTTAGATGGAACAACAATCGAAGAGGTAAAACAATATCATAGAGATACCTTAATCTTGTGTGTAGAAAAAACAAATGAAGAAGAAAAACAATATAGAAGAAGAGAAGAACAATTAAAAAGAAAGAAGCAAGAAGAAATAGAAAATCATTATAGAAATATAGAAGATATTTCAAAAGACTTAAAATTTTAATTGTGACACTTTGAAAGGGATAGCAGAAATGTTATCTCTTTTTTATTACAAGAAAGGAGATTAGTATGAAAAAATTAGATCAGATAAGACAAGAATCAAAAGAAATAAAAGAAAAAATAAACGATACAGAAGAAAGACTAAGGCAACTAAAAAATCAAGAACAAAAGATATTAAAACAAGACATAGTGAAAAAAAGAAAAGAAAGAACTCATAGGCTAATAACAAGAGGAGCAATCTTAGAAAGCCTTATAGAAAATGCAGAAGAACTAACGGATGAAGAAATAAAAATCCTACTAGAAGAAGCAACAAAGACAAAAGAATTTAAAGAAACACTAAAAATAATGAGAGAAAATTAAGGAAAATAAAATAATCAAATCTCCCTTAGATTTTCTAAGGGCGCAATTATACACCCTAAAGGGTGCTTGCGTCCTGCGGAGCCAAACCCTTGCAGGGAGCAACAATCATTCGCTTTTTAAAAGTCAAGGGTAAATAAACTCGCTAAGGCTCGCCCTTGACTTTTAAAATTTGAAATGAACAAAACAATTAAGCCGACATACTGAAACAACAAAAATTAATTCAGTAGTCGGCTTTTTCTATTCTATAGATTTTAAGGTAGAACAGATGGGGGAATTTGAAAAAGCGATGAAATTTATATTTTAGAATTTACGACAGCTTACGACAAATTTACGACAATTTGCTAGAAATCTATAGGCACTTATAGAGAGTTAGCAAATTGTCGTAAATGTAGAAGTACCAAAAAATAGACTTTTATAGAGATTTAGACAATTATCTAAAGTAAAGGGGATTTTCCCAACCATGAAACCCCTGGCCGATGGCAAGGGGAAAAAAGAAATACAAGCCCCCGCCGCCCCGTCAGCGCCTGACAAAATTGACTTTTCCAAAGTGGAAATTGACCCGCTGTTTAAAGATCAGGTCGACTTTGAAACCTTCAGCCGGTCAGACTTCCGCGCCGTTAAAGTGCTGGACTGCGTCCCGGTGCCCAAATCCAAGAAACTTTTACAATTTACCTTAGATGACGGCAGCGGCACCGACCGCACCATTTTAAGCGGCATTCACCCCTACTATGAGCCGGAAGACCTTATCGGCAAGACCTGCATCGCCATCACCAACCTGCCGCCGCGCGCCATGATGGGCATTGACTCCTGCGGCATGTTAATCAGCGCCGTTCATCAAGAAGAGGGCAAAGAAAAACTCCACCTCCTCATGGTGGATGACCACATCCCCGCAGGCGCTAAACTCTACTAAACCCCACAGGCAGCTTCATTGAAGCTGCCTGTTTTTTATGCCATCAGCAGAAGTTCACCGGCAATCAATGCCGGCTTGCTTAGCGGGTCAATGGGTCTTGTTGCAGATGGTCCCAGGGCGGGTGATTTTTAGATAAATTTTGCTAAAAAGGGTTGACCCTTACGCTACGTGATGGCTTAGTCTATACTTAGCGAGAGGGGGAATGACAATGATGACGGTAAATGATGTTTGCCGGCGAACAGGTGTGAGCATACGCACGCTGCAATACTATGATACGATAGGCCTTTTGCCGCCAACGGCGCATACGGCGGCAGGCTATCGGCTCTATGACGATAGGGCTATTGAACGGCTGCAGCAGATTTTGCTGTTTAAGGAATTGGAATTCTCACTAAAAGACATTAAGGCCATTATGGATGCGCCTGATTTTGATTGGCATCAGGCGCTATCGCAGCAAATTGAGCTCTTATGCATGAAAAAAGAGCATCTTGAGCGCCTTATTGATTTTGCTCGCCAAATAAAATTATCAGGGGTGAACCAAATGGATTTTAGCGTATTTGACAAAACAAAAATGGACAGGTATGCGCAACAAGCTAAAGAAAAGTGGGGCCAGACCTTGGAATATAAGGCCTTTGAAGAAAAGAGTAAAGACCGTTCATCTGAAGACCAAGAGTTGGTATGGCAGCATCTGATGCTTATCTTTGTGGCCATTGGCAAACTGCAGGCCCAAGGACCTGCGGCGCCTGATGTCCAGCTGCAGGTGAAAAAACTGCAAGACTATATTTCGGAGCATTTTTATCCATGCTCATCAGAAGTCCTGAAAGGGCTTGGTCAGATGTATGCCTCCGGTGGTGAATTTGCAGAGAATATTGACCATGCGGCAGGAAAGGGGACGGCGGCTTTTGTTGCTAAAGCAGTGGCCTATTATTGTCGGTGAGTGGTTGTTTAGTCTGGGGAAAGGAGTGAAGATTGATGCTTAAGCCAGTGGTAGCCGGTGGCGGGTTGTTTACCCTTGTGCTGGCCGTATGCTTGTTGCCGGCTTGGATTCTTTACCGTGCTTTTGTTAACGGGAAGCGCTGAGTCGGACGGTTTGCTTCGGGGGAATCCTCTTTTTGAGGGGCCGGTGCTTTTTTGGGAAAGGGTTCTTGTATAGACGGTGTATATAGCGGTATTGTCGTATTTTATGCAAGCTCTATTGTCTTCCATAAATAGGGGAATTATGCTATACTCAATATAAAGGCTGCCAGTCTTGGCAGTGTGTCAGATGAGGGTTTGCTGAAGGCATAATCCATTAAGGAGTGAATGGTTTGAGAACCGAATTACAAGAAACCAAACATTTAATTACTGAGCAATATGAGTCTGAGCAAGCTTTTTTGAAGGCCTTTCGCGAGGGCAATTACACCTTTGATAAGCCTTATGTAAAGGCCAATCCGTACCTGATCAACCCCTTGGCGGCAGTGGTCTGCTTTACCACTGAAACGGAAACTGCAGTAACCTTGACGGTGAAGGGGAAAACCCCGGAAGCGGACATGGGCCATACCTTCCCGGCGGCTAAAGAGCACGTGTTGCCGGTGTACGGTTTGTATGATGACTATGAGAACACCATTGAATTAAAACTGGCTGATGGCCGTGTTTCTGAAGTGAAATTGGCGGTTGAAGAACAAAACATCAACCGGGCTTCTCTCATGGAAACGACACCAGACTACTTCGGTCATGATGTGATGTTTATTTCTGCAACGACGCCCTTGATTGAATCCTGCCGCAGCATTGCAGTGGACTATGCCGGTGATGTGCGCTGGATGAATACGAACCTGCAAAGTTGGGACATTAAAAAAGCAGAGAATGGCCGGCTTTTATACACCTCTCACCGGACGGTGGAGAAGCCCTATTACACCATCGGGATTTGCGAGCTGGACATGAGCGGGAAAATTTATAAAGAGTACCGTCTGCCCGGCGGCTTCCACCATGATGTATTTGAAATGGAAAACGGGCATTTGCTGTGTGCATCGGACCTTGACTTTGAAGACTCGGTGGAAGACTATGTTGTAGAAGTTGACCGGGAGACGGGCAAGATTTTAAAATCCTGGGATCTGAGAGAAATCCTGCCGCGTGAGGGCGGCGATGCCGGGGACTGGAACCACCATGACTGGTTCCACAATAATGCTGTCTGGTATGATAAACCGACCGACTCCATTACCATGAGCGGTCGTCATAAAGACGCTGTCATTAACTTTGACTACGACACCGGCAAGTTGAACTGGATCCTCGGTGACCCGGAAACCTGGCCGGAAGACTATCAAAAATACTTCTTTAAAAATGTGACCAAGGGCGATTTTGATTGGCAGTATGAACAGCACGCCGCCAGCATCTTGCCGAATGGTGATGTCTTCCTCTTTGACAATGGGACTTACCGGGCGAAGAAGGAAGAGAACCGGGTCCAACCGGGCGATAACTTCTCTCGCGGGGTTATTTACCGGATTGATACAGATAAAATGGAAATTGAACAGGTCTGGGAATACGGTAAAGAACGGGGGGCAGAATTCTACTCACCCTACATTTGCAACACCGAATACTACGCCGATGGGCATTACATGGTCCATTCCGGCGGGATTGCCACCTATCGCGGTGAGCATACGGACGTATTGGGGGCTTCCCTTTTGAACTCTTATCCCCACGTTCACCTGAGACTGTGGAGTGAAACGGTTGAGCTTCTGAACGATGAAGTGAAATTCCGGATGATTGTTGAAGGGGGGAACTATTACCGGGCGCGTCGCCTGTCCCTCTATGACGAGCAGACCAATCTGGTGCTTGGCAAGGGGCAATTGTTGGGATCTCTCGGCGTCAGCTCTGAGTTTATGAAGGTCAACTTTAAGGATGCCGGCGAGGTACCGGCGGTTCATGAATTGAAAATGGAATTGGAAGAAGACCGGTTGGCTTTCCGGGCCATGTTCCGTGAAGGCAGCGAGGTCATCGTTGAATTGCGCGGTGACAAGGACCACTTCTACAATGTGCCCACAGAGGTCCACGATGTGACCGCTGCTTGTGTGGCCTTTGAAGAAGAAAACGACAACGATTTCCAATTTTACATTCATCGTGAGGGCCTGGAAGGCGGCCAATACGATGTTTACCTTGATGTGGACGGCAAACGGTACGATACCGGTTATACCGTTCGGATGTAAGCGGTTTAGGAGCACCCGGCATAAGCCGGGTGCTTTTTGAATGGTGCGGTGTCGGTCGGGCGCAGCAAGGGCCATCGGCGGATGGCTTTTTCTCGGCTTGCACGGGCTGGCCATTTGTGCTAAACTACAGGTAAATTTCCGCAGTGATCGGGTGTCGGAGGCATGTGACTGTCACAGAGAGAAAGGGCTGGGTTGAGACCCTTTTGGCAGGAGTGCCCGAGGCTTTCCCCCGGGAGCGGTCGGCGCTGAAATCTTTCAGACGGGTAGGTGCCGACGTGAGGCAGCGTTAATGCCGGCAAGTGATTTCCGACAGTTCGGAAATAATCAGGGTGGTACCGCGAGCGCTTCGTCCCTTTGGACGGGGCGCTTTTTTTATTGACCAAAGGAGGATTACTGTGAAGGAGCAATTACAGGCCATTCGTGAAGAGGCCCTTGCGGATATTGATCGTTGTACGACGGTGGCCGCACTAAATGAGGTGCGGATTGGTTACATGGGCAAAAAGGGAAAGGTGACGTCCATTTTAAAGGGGATGGGCAAGCTTTCCAAGGAAGAACGCCCCATCATCGGTCAGCTGGCCAATGAGGTGCGCGATGCCATCGGTGTGGCATTGGAGGAAAAACAGACCCAATTGGCCTCGGCTGCGCTAGAGGCTCGGTTGACAGCGGAAAAAATTGACATCACCATGCCCGGCCGGGCCTTTCCGGTGGGCTCTGTGCATCCGCTGACCCAGGTCATCCGTGATGCAGAGCGGATTTTTGCCGGCTTGGGCTTTGAAGTGGCCCATGGACCGGAAATTGAAAGCGATTATTATAACTTTGAAGCCTTGAACTTATCAAAAGACCACCCGGCGCGGGACATGCAGGATACCTTTTACATTAACCCGAATGTCCTCTTGCGGACCCAAACATCGCCGGTACAAGTGCGCACCATGGAACACAAGGGCGGCCTGGCACCGGTTAAAATTATCTGCCCGGGCAAGGTTTACCGCCGGGATGATGACGCCACCCATTCGCCGATGTTTCACCAAATTGAAGGCCTGTGTGTGGATGAGGGCATTACCATGGGAGACCTCAAGGGGGTTCTTTTGAGCTTTATTCACCAGATGTTTGATGAAAGCGTCCAAATTCGTCTGAGACCCTCCTATTTCCCCTTTACTGAGCCATCCTGTGAAGTGGATATTTCATGCGTGAATTGCGGCGGCAAGGGCTGTCGGGTATGCAGCCATACCGGCTGGCTGGAAATTTTAGGCAGCGGGATGGTGCATCCGAATGTCCTCCGTTATGGGGGCTATGACCCGTCTAAGGTGAGCGGTTTTGCCTTTGGGATGGGCGTGGAACGCATTGCCATGATTAAGTATGGTATTGATGACTTGCGCCTCTTCTTCGGCGGCGATTTGCGGTTCTTGTCTCAGTTCAAGGAGGGCTTATGTTAGTATCCTATAATTGGTTAAAAGAATATGTGAACATTACAGAAACGCCTGAAGCCTTGGCGGAAATCATCACCCGGGCCGGTGTGGAAATCGGCGGCTTGGCTTATCCGGCCAAGGGCATCAGCGGGGTTGTGGTGGCTGAAGTGTTGACCTGTGAACCGCTGCCGGATTCGGATCATTTGCACCTGTGCCAGGTTTCCCTTGGTAGCGGAGAACCTGTTCAAGTGGTGTGCGGGGCCCCGAATGTGGCCGCCGGTCAAAAGGTTTGCTTTGCCCAAGTGGGCGCTGTCTTGCCGGGCGATTTTAAAATTAAAAAGGCCAAACTGCGCGGCGTTTTGTCCAATGGGATGATTTGCTCCATGCAGGAGCTGGGCGTGGACGATGCCCTGGTGGCGCCGGCGGATAAAGACGGGATCCGGGTCTTGCCGGCGGATGCCCCCTTGGGCGAGAACGCGGTGACCTATCTGGGCTTAGATGATGTGATTTATGACTTGGATTTGACGCCGAACCGGTCTGACTGCCTATCGGTGTATAATGTGGCCCGGGAAGTGGGCGCCTTGCTGGGTCGCCCGGTGCGGCCCCTGGACATCGCTTTCAATGGGCAGCCGGCAGCGGATGAGGGCATCGACGTCCGGGTTGAAGCGCCGGAACTTTGCCATCGCTACATCGGGACCCGGCTGCTCAATGTCCAGGCTGGCCGGTCGCCCATTTGGATGGAACAGCGGTTGCAAGCGGCCGGTATGCGGCCCCTGGGCCTCTTGGTCGACATTACCAACTATGTCATGCTGGAAACCGGCCAGCCCTTGCACGCTTTTGATGAAGAAGACATTGCCGGTCGTGAGATTATCGTCCGCCGGGCAAAGGATGGGGAAACCATCGTGACCCTGGATGGGGTGAGCCGGGCCTTGACCGAGGAGATGCTCTTAATTTGCGACCAGGATCGCGCCGTGGGCATTGCCGGCGTTATGGGCGGCGAAAATACGGAAGTCAAAGACCAGACCCGCAATATTTTCCTGGAAAGCGCCTACTTTGAACCGCGAAACCTGCGCCGGACCGCCCAGCACTTGGGCCTGCGGACGGAAGCGTCTATTCGCAATGAAAAAGGCGTGTCGATTAAGGGCGTACAAACGGCGGCTTGCCGGGCGGCGGCTTTATTTGAACGCTTGGCCGGTGCCACTGTGGTGACCCCGGCGGTGGACAAGTACCCGGCCGAGAAAGCCGCAACCGTGGTCCCCCTGCGATTTGCACGCGCCAATGCCATTTTAGGCACGGACCTGCCGGCCGATGAAATGGTCAATTATCTGGACCGCCTGCAATTTAAACTCCTTTCCCGGGATGCTGAAGGCCTTACCGTTCAAGTGCCCGATTGGCGGATGGACGTCAGCCTTGAAGAAGATTTGATTGAAGAAATTGCCCGTTTCTACGGGTATGACAATATCCCTGAAACCCTGCCGTTCGGCAGCACCAATCCGGGCGGCTTGACCGAGCAGCAGCGGCTTCGGGAAACGGTTACCCGTCATTTGGCATCGGCAGGCCTGCATGAGGTGCTGACCTACAGCTTTGTTCAAGAGGATTTTGCCGATCAATTGGCGCTTAGCCCTGATGACCCCCGTCGCCAGGTCATTGCCATCGGTAACCCCTTGTCTGCTCAATTGGCTGTGATGCGCACCACCCTATTGCACAGCATCTTGGAAACGATCCGGGTCAACCGGAGCCACCAAGTGGCGGATGTGGCCATTTTTGAACTGGCCAATACCTACTGCGCAGACGGCGAACTGGTTGCCCACCACCTGGCCACTGAAGAAGACCACCTGGTCATTGCCTTAGAAGGGGGCAGCGCCAAAGATTGGCTCGGCAGCCGCAAAAACTACGACTTTTATTACTTGAAAGGGCTCATTGAACAGTTCTTTGCCCGCTTAGACCTTGACGGTTTACGCTGGGAAGTGCGTGATGATGACCCCAGCTGGCATCCCGGCCGCACGGCAACGGTCTACTGGCATGACCTTCCCTTGGGTGTCGCCGGTCAAATTCATCCGACGGTTTGTCAGAATTACGGTTTGAGCGAGGACATCTATGCCTGCGAATTAAACCTGATGCCCCTTTACGCCCAAAAATTACAGGCGCCGGCCGCTGTTACCCCCAGCCGGTATCCGGCCATCATGCGGGACCTGGCCCTGGTGGTGCCGACGGCCATCAGCCATGAGGCCATCGTTCATGCCATTCAAGCAGCCGCCTCGGAAGACCTAAAGTCTGTGACCCTTTTTGACCGTTATGACGGGGAACAAGTGGCCCAGGGCATGGCCTCTATGGCCTACAGCCTGGCCTTTCAAAATAATGCACAAACCTTAACCGATGAAATGGTGGAAAAAGACATGGCTGCCATCATTGCCGCCTGTCGTGATTTGGGGGCCACCGTTCGTGAATAGCCCCAGGTGACTGGCGGTTTTTGGTCTGTCATTTTCGGGTAAGTGAAACATGTTACCGCCTTGCGAGCAGATGAGGCGACAGGGTGGCTGAAAGGAGATACAGTGGATCCCATTGCATTTGAAATAGGGCCCTTAGCGGTGCGCTGGTACGGCCTTTTGATTGCCGCCGCCTTTATCATCGGGCTGACCATGACCGGGCGCAGCGTGAAAAAGGCTGGCTTGAATGAAGACCACTACTATAATATTGTCATGGCGATGATTTTATTCGCCATCTTGGGGGCCCGCTTGTATTATGTCCTCTTTAACTGGTCCTACTATGCGGCCCATATGGCAGAGATTCCGGCCATTTGGCACGGTGGATTGGCCATTCACGGCGGGATTTTAGCCGGCACAGCGGTGCTCTTTTTAGGGGCCCGCCACTACCGTTTCCGCTTTTGGCAACTGGCGGATATCATTGCGCCATGGATGATTTTGGGGCAAGCCATCGGCCGCTGGGGAAACTTCTTTAACCATGAGGCCTATGGCTACGCAGTGGATAAGGCAAAAGTGCCCTGGGCGATTAACATCAACGGCCAATGGCACCACCCGACCTTTTTGTACGAATCCATCTGGAATGTGGTTGGATTTGGGATTTTGATGGCAATTTCCCGCAGCCAGCGTCATCGTGAAGGGGAAGTGGCCCTCATCTATTTGATGTATTATTCCGCAGGACGTTTTGTCATTGAAGGTTTCCGAACGGACAGCTTAATGCTTGGCCCCTTGCGCATGGCACAAGTCATCAGCCTGGTGATTCTGGTCGGTGCAGGGACCTTGTTGGTCATACGGCGCCGCCGCGAAAAGCCATTGGCGGCTTCTACTCATGAAAGGAAGGAAAAACATGAGCACGAACGATGAAATTTACGAATCCGGTGAAGATTATTTGGAATGTATCTTACGCTTGCAAAATCGCCAGGGCGACGTTAAGAGCATTGATGTGGCCAATGCGATGAATTACTCTAAGCCTTCCATTAGCCGTGCCATGAAAATTTTAGCGGAAAAGGGCTTCATTCAGATGGATAAGAAAAAATACATCCATCTGACAGAGGAAGGCTTGAAAAAAGCAGAGGCTGTTTACAAGCGCCACCTTTTGATTAAAGAAGCCCTCATCACCCTTTTGGATGTTAGTCCGGAAACGGCTGAACAGGATGCCTGCCGCATTGAACACATTGTCAGTCAAGAAACGGTAGATAAATTATCCGGCAAACTGGAAGCCCATTTACTGGAAAAGTAAAGCTCTTTATAAAAAAAGATGGCGTTATCGCTTGAGTTTAAAGCGATAACGCCATCTTTTTGATTGCTATGGGTCAGGTTGGCAGCTTAGCGGTAGCATCCGCTCCAGCAAGGCCAGCGGATTATTCCAGGCCGCCGTTTTTGATGGCCTTCTCCAGCCGGTGGACAATATGGCGGAGGGAGGGGCCAAATATCAGCACCATGAGAAAGGAGAAAATAGGAACGGTGGCCAGGGCTAAAATATCCGTTCGCACCGCTGGTGGATTGATGCCGGCCGAGAGCTCACGCAAGAGGCTGATGGCATAGGTGAAGGGAAGGATGGGGTGGATGACCCGGAAAAAGCGCGGCATCATTTCCACCGGGAAGGTGCCACCGCCGGCAGAAATTTGCAAGACCAGGAAAATAATGGCAATGGCCTTGCCCAAATTCCCAAAGGTAAAAATCAAGGAAAAAACAAAGCAACCGAATATGGCGGAAATGGCCAATGACGCAAGAACATATAACCATGGATGCATCACTGTAATGCCTAGGAGGAATAAATTCCCCAAGCTAACAATAGCCCCTTGGAAAATTGCAATCAAGACAAAGAGCAACATTCGTGACACGTACATATCCGCAAATTGTGCATGGGGTAAAAGCTCCAGGCCCTTTATATTAACAGGGCTTACCATGGACATGGTAAGCATGGCGCCGACCCATAGGGCGAGAATCGTGTAAAAGGGTGCCATTGCAGACCCGTAATTGCCCAGATGGTAAAGTTCCTTTTTTTGGACATCTACCGGATTAGCGATAAAATTGGCGCGTGAGGCAATGTCTTGTTTAATGATTTCTGTGGCCCGGTTAAATTGCGAGTCATTTTTAAGCTTGTCTGCTTTTGTGCGGGCAGCCTCAATACCTGTTTCAGTAGCGTCCAAGATGGGGCGAAGTTCCATAATGGCTGCCTGGCCGTTCGCATTTAAGATAATGCTGTCTCCCAGCAGGTCGCTTGACTTGATCATAAAATCAGATAAATTATTTAGACTAAGGTAGGTCTGGTCTAGGGCGCTAACCATTAGGTCAATGCCTGTGGTAATATTCGGACGGATTTGCTCCTTGTAAAGATCGCGAGTTTCTTCAGCCGTTTCTTCTAATATGTCACTTAAGTTAATGAGCCGGTTTGTTGCATCGTTAAGGTTGAGGTTTCCGCAATGGAGGGCCTCCTTAAACCCATGTACGTCTTGAGAAAATTCTTCCGCCTTTTTTGATAGGATATCCAGGCGGTCAATCAATTGATCCAAATGCGCCAGCTTGACCGGTAGAATATTTTGTAGACGGATCAGGTCGCGCCGATTATCGTCTGCCCGCTTGGAAAGGGCATCGGCACGGTCGCTTAAGCGGTTCAGGTATTTTTCCGCCACCTGTGATTGGTCATCTGCCAACCGTGATAAAGCGCGGATATCATTGTTTAAACTACCTACTTCTGTCGGTAAACTGGACAATTGTTCGTTTAATAAATTTTCGATGGTGTAAAGATCATTTTTGCCGGCTAAAAGGGTATTTTGGGCATTTAAAGTAAGGGCTTGCAAGTCCCTTGTTCTTTGTATGTTTTCGGGTATTTTGTCTTTGGCCTCCTGCGTAAAATTATTGAGATTTTGGAGGGCTTTTTCATAATCGCTTAAACGGAGCTCGAAGTTACTCATCTGATTATTTATCAGGTCTAAGGTATCGATCATGCGAATTAATGTCGGCTTGATTTGGATATACCGGTCATCAAAATCCGCCAAGCCATTTAAAACCACCTCAGAAATGGAGGCGGTAAAAGATTTATCAATCTCGGATTGGAGGGTATTCATGCCCGTTTCCGTAACTTTAGGGCTGATGGCATTGATCTTTTCATTGACATAAAAATGAATTTTACCCCGTGTCGGTTGTTCTTTGGTAAAACTCGTTAAATTTTTACTAAAATCCTTGCTGATTACAATAGCCGCATAGTAACGGCCGTCTTTAACGCCCTTCATGGCTTTTTCTCGAGAAACAAACTGCCAGTCAAATTTACGGTTTTTATTTAACTCCACGACCAGCATATCTCCGGCATTAATCGACACGGATCGCGGTATTTGATCGTTATCGTCATGGAAGGTATAGCCGGCATCGTCATTGACCACAGCCACTTTTAAATTTTCCGTTTTGCTATAGGGATCCCATACCGAGTAAATGTTGAACCAGGCATAAAAACTGGGCAGGATGATCAAGCCTGCCAGAATAAATAAGGTCCCTTTAGAATGGGCAATGGCTCGCATTTGTGCAGAAAATAAGGTATGGATTTCTTTTGGACTAATATATAAATCTTTATAGTAACGCATAGGTTCCCTTCTTTTATCACCTTGAGCAGGTGATTTTTTTAAAAGATTTTATCTATCGGTTAGGAAGACAAATAACAGTATCAGTATACACGCTGTATATTGATTGGACAAGAGACCAGCCCTATAGGAATGGATTTCTGTTGCAGGGATTGCCAAAACGCGCCCCTTGTCCATCGGAGGAAGCGAGGGGCTGCACCATAATTCACAATAGCTGGTTGAATTTAATAGAAAAGCTATAATCGACTATAATTTAACTAATGGATGACATAAGAAATAATTTTAGGAATATCTGTTTAGAAGGGACGAAACCTTGTTAAAGCCTTTCGGTACATGATATAATGACCAAAGTACGCTTTTCGTCATGAATTCTTAAAAAGCGTCGATGCTTTTGAAATATGCATCGGAGGAAACATGTTAAAGTTTATTTCATCAATACGGCTGGCCGTCATTTTGATTGCGACTTTAGCGGGCATGGCGGTCTCGGCAACGATTTTTGACCAGCCGGATGTCTTTACATCTCGACCCTTTTTAGCCGTTGTTGCCATTTTTTTTGTGAACCTTTTAACTTGCACGGTTCAATTGTGGCCGGCGCTGATTAGGCGTCTGCGACGGCAGGTGTCAGATATAGCTGCAAAAAAAAGTGGCTTTGTTTCAGTCGATATGACGTCCGAAGACTTGCATGCTCTTTTGAAGCAGGAGCGTTTCTCTCTTCACGAAACAAAAGATGGCGAGGATACGGTGCTTTATGCGGTGCGGGGGCGTCTGGCACTGATGGCGCCGCATGTGCTGCATGTGGCCATCTTGATCATCATTGCCGGGGCGGTCTTGTCCTCTTTCGGGGTCAAGGCAACGATGCAGGTTGCGGCTGGCGATGTGCAGGCCCTTCCGGAAAAGATTGCTGAGGCCAGCGGTATCAGTGACTTGGCCGTTAAATCTTTTGCCACAGAGTATGATGACAAGGGACAGGTGGCCAATTGGCGAACGGATTTTGAACTTTTTGCCAAGGGGAAAACAGTTGACGTCGGCACGACGCAGGTTAACCATCCTTATAAAAAGAGCGGCTTGTCCGTCTATCAAATGGGCTACGGCAAACGCTTTCAAATGCAGTTGGATGGCCCTAGGGCAGAGCTTAGCGGGACCTATGCTTTTCCGGAAGAGCAAAAAATTCCCCTGCCGGATGGGCATTTTATGGTGCAAACCATGGGCGACCGGGCCCTTTTATTTATGCAATTTGACCGGGCCGGTAAGATGATTCGTCAAGAAGCGCTGCGGCCGAAAGCCGGTTTAAACCTGGCAGACGGTACCCGGTTGACTTATCTGCGGCCCTTGGAGTATACGGTTTTAGAATTAAAATACGGGCATGGCGTTATTGCTGTCTTTAGCGGCTTTGTCCTGGCGGCGCTGGCCTCTTTGATGATGCTGATGGGACGCTATGCGGCCCTGGGCGCGCGGATTGACGCGACCGGTGCAGTGTCTATTTGGTTGGACGCCAAGGGCCATACGCGGCGAAGATTGTCGCAGGCTTTGACCTTGAAGGATGTGACAAGTAATGATTAATTGGCAACATTTACTTATGGCGGCGCCATTGGTCCTGGCCATTTGCACGGCCCTGGGCGGTGCCTTATCAAAACGAAGTGTCGGTACAAATTTGGCAACCATTGCGGCTGCCTTAGGCTTTGTGGCCACTGCGGGCATTATCGTTGTGCGTGGTATACAGGTGGGGCACTTGCCTTTGGGCAGCGGGTTGGATTTTTGCCTCTGGCTCTGTGCGGTACTCTTTCTATTTAATATACTTCTGTTACGTCGCTTACAGTTGCCGGCCGTATCAGTCCTGCTCAGCTTGATGGTGGGCATCCTGGGGGCTTGGCTTTTATCTCAGAATCAGACGGTGACGCCCATGGCGCCGGCACTCCGGTCGCCCTGGCTGTCGGTCCATGTGCTGTCAGCCATGTTTTCTTACAGTGTGCTTACCGTGTCCTTTGTGCTCTCAGCGGTGATTGCCGCACGTCCCATGGACAGCACAACAATTAAACTGGATGAATGGGCCTACCGGCTGGTGCTTTTAGGCCTACCCCTGCTTACTGTGATGCTGGTCACCGGCTCGGTGTGGGCAGAATACGCCTGGGGGAGTTTTTGGAGTTGGGACTGGAAAGAAGTTTGGGCACTGGTGACCTGGTTGGTCTATGCGCTCTATCTACATTTGCGCGTCAGCGGCTGGCGCAATAAGAAAGCGGCCGTTTTAAATATACTCGGCTTTGCTGTGGTGGTGTTTACATTTTTCGGCGTGAGTTATCTCCTGCCGGGCCTCCACAGTTATCTGTAACAAGGAGGAGGTGGCATGATGCAGAGGCTTAAAGAATTCTTGCAGACGCACCAAAAGGCGCTGCGGGATGAATGGTTTAAGCTGGCGCTGTCGGCCTATCCTGAGACGGGCCGGCCGTTTTTTGAAAAGGTGACCGGCGGATTTGATAATCCGGTGGGGCAAACCATTTACGACAGCTTGACGGCCTTATTGGCAGAATTGCTGCAGGATGCCCCTGATGAGGAGGTCATCTTGGCGCAAGTGTCCAACATTATGGCCATTAAAGCTGTGCAGGATGTGGCACCGTCTAAAGCGGCCAGTGTCTTTCCGGCATTTAAGCAGGTGGTCATGCGGGCGGTTTGCCCTAAGGGCAAGTGTCAGGTGGCAACCGAAGAACTTATTGATTTTTTTGATGCTCTGGACACCGTGACCCTGTATGCTTTTGATGTTTATCTTGAGCGGCGCGTTCAAATTTATGAAATGCGTCTGGCTCAAATCAAAGCCAATAACGATATTTTGGTGCGCGCCAACTTATTGGATCAAGCTTTGGACATGGAGGATTTTATGCGTTGTGCAAGTACGATAGGGGAGGATGGCGGTGCTGCTTGCAGCAGTTGTCCGTCAGCGCGCCCTTCCCAATCGGACGAGAGTAAAGGGGTGTAATGATATGGCAAAACTTCCAAAGCCGGAAGACCTGCTGAACATCAGTTTTAACCCGCCGAGAACCTCGTGGATGAAGACAAAAACCGAGATTAGAGAAGGTTTTTTCTGCCATGCCGGTAAGACTGAAAGTGTGGAGAAAATCAGTCTGCCGAATGCACGAGACTGGCGTGTGCCTGATGACGACTGGAAGCTTCCGGCAGATTGGCAAACCATTATTCTGAATGGTTTACGCGATCGACTGGATCGCTTCCGCTCACTGAAAGTATTTATGGATTGCTGTGTGCGCTGCGGCGCTTGCTCTGACAAGTGTCACTATTTCTTGGGCACCGGGGATCCGAAAAACATGCCGGTGCTGCGGGCCGAACTGCTGCGCAGTGTCTATCGAAAAGAGTTTACCCTGGCCGGAAAACTCATGGCCAAAATGGTCGGGGCCCGTGAATTGACGGAAGACGTTTTAAAAGAGTGGTTCTATTATTTCTTCCAGTGCTCAGAATGTCGTCGTTGCTCAGTTTTCTGCCCTTATGGTATTGATACCGCAGAAATCACCATGCTGGGCCGCGAGCTTCTGAACCTGGTCGGGCTCAACATCGACTGGGTTATCACCCCGGTATCCAACTGCTTTGAAAAAGGCAACCACTTAGGTATCCAGCCTCACGGTATTGTTGACAGCTACGACATGATGCTGGAGGACATTGAAGATATCACCGGTGTTAAATTGGAATTATCTTATAACCGGAAAGGGGCGGAAATTTTATACGTACCGCCCAGTGGGGACATTTTTGCGGCACCAGGGAACTATACCCTCATGGGTCAATTGATGCTCTTCCACGAACTGGGACTTGACTATACGGTCAGCACCTTTACCTCTGAAGGTGGGAACTTTGGCCTTTTCACGTCCAATGAAATGGCCAAGCGGCTTAATCAAAAAATTTACGCAGAAGCTAAACGCCTGGGCGTGAAGTTCATCATTGGTGGTGAGTGCGGCCATATGTGGCGGGTCGTTCACCAGTACATGAACACCATGAATGGCCCGGCAGACTTCTTGGAAGTGCCGAAAAATCCGATTACGGGGACTGTCTTTGAAAACGCTGCTTCTACGAAGATGATTCACGTTACAGAATTTACCGCCGACTGCTTACGGCACAATAAAATTAAACTGGACCCGTCTCGCAACAAGGGCATTATTGCCACTTACCATGATTCCTGTAACCCGGCACGGGCCATGGGACTTTTGGAAGAACCCCGTTACATTATGGACCATGTGTGCGAATGGCATGAAATGCCGGAAGATACCATTCGTGAAAAAACCTTCTGCTGCGGCTCCGGGGCCGGTTTGAATGCGGAAGAAAATATGGAACTGCGTATGCGGGGCGGTTTCCCACGTGCCAATGCAGTCCGTCATGTGCGTGAAAAATACGGGGTCAATATGTTGGCCTGCGTTTGCGCCATTGACCGGGCAGCCCTGCCCCCATTGATGGATTATTGGGTTCCCGGCGTTGATGTGTGCGGCGTCCATGAATTGCTCGGCAATGCCTTGATCATGAAGGGGGAAAAAGAGCGGGAAGAAAACCTGCGCTTTGAACCCTTGCAGAATCAGGATCCGGTGATGGAGGAGGTTGGCCATGAATAAGCGCAATATCGTTATCGGTATCGTGGTGTTTATCCTGGTGGTAACCACCCCGCTCTGGCTCAACATCGGTCGCGGCGCTGACGCTGCTGCGCCTGAAATGAGCTATGACACGCCGGCCATTAAAGCCATGGGCGATGATGCGCATTGCATTTATGATGCAGAGTACATGCGCACCCATCACATGGAAATCCTGGCTCAATGGAAAGAACAAGCCATCCGCGATGGTAATCGTGAATTTGTGGCACCGGACGGGACCAAATATGAGGTGTCCCTGCAGAACACCTGCCTGGAATGTCACAGCAACTATGAGGACTTTTGCAAGAAGTGCCACGATTACAATGACGTTACGCCTAATTGCTGGACTTGCCATGTGGAGCCTACAGCTAAGAATGGCGGCGCCTTAAAAGCGGGCGTCACATCCGGAGGTGACCAATAATGGCTAAAATTTCCAGAAGACAATTTCTAAAATTATCTGCTGCCACAGCCGGCATGGGCTTACTCGCCGGTTGCGGGGTCAAGACAAAAGGCATCGGCGGTGGCGACTTTGTTGCCCCTGCAAACGCTGCCAAAAGCAAAAATTGGGGCATGCTAATCGATTCGGATAAACTTTCCGAAGGCGATATTAACCGTATGCGTGCCGCTTGCCATAAGGCCCATAACGTGCCGGATATCCCCGATAAAAAGCACGAGATCAAATGGATTTGGGAAGAGCCCTTTGAAGCCCTTTTCCACAGTGAAGTCAGCCCTGCCTTGAGCGATAAATGGCGTAACCTGCCAATGGCCTCCCTGTGCAACCAGTGCCGCAAACCGATTTGCGTCAAAGTTTGCCCGACCCAGGCCACTTTTACCAATAAAGAAGGCATTGTCATTCAGGACATGCACCGGTGCATCGGCTGCCGTAACTGTATGGCTGCCTGCCCCTACGGAAGCCGGAGCTTCAACTTCGTCGATCCGCGTCCGTACATCAAAGAAATCAACCCGGAATACCCGACGCGCAGCAAGGGCGTCGTTGAAAAATGCGATTTTTGCGTAGAACGTTTGGCCAAGGGGCAACTGCCCATTTGTGTGGAAGAAGCCCATGGCGCCATCCTGTTTGGTGATTTAGACGATCCCAACTCGGAAATCGCCAAGGCGGTGGCCAGTGAAATGGTCATTGCGCGGGAACCGGGTTATGGTACGGAACCGAAGGTCTTTTATCGGGTTAACCTGAAAGGAGGGGAAGAAGCATGATTGAAAAAACCTTTGTTAAGCGTTCCGGAAAACGCTACTGGGCGTGGATCTGTTTCTTACTCGTCATCATTGCCGTCGGCTGTGCCGCTTACGGCTACCAGATGACCCAAGGCTTTCAGGTGACCGGGCTGTCTCGAGATATTTCTTGGGGGCTCTACATCAGCCATCTGGCCTTTTTCGTCGGTATCGGAGCCGGTAGTGCCATGGTGATCCTGCCCTACTATTTCCACAATGTAAAAGAATACGGTCGCATTACCGTGCTTGCTCAGTTTTTGGCGGTGACAACCGCTCTGATGGGCCTCCTCTTTGTCGTTGTTGACGTAGGGGTACCGCAAAAAATGTTGAACGTGTGGCTGTATTGGCTGCCCTCTTCCATGCTTTGCTGGGATGCGGTGGTTATTCCCCTCTACCTGGTGATCAGCTTTATTGTGGGTTATCAAGTTTTACAGGCGGAGAATAAAGGCCTTCCAATTAAGAAATGGGTCAAAGGCCTGGCTATCTTATCCGTGCCGTCGGCCTTTGCCGTCAGCATCGTATCGGCCTTTCTTTATGCCGGCCTGCCGAGCCGCCACTACTTTTTATCTGCTGTATTACCGGTTAAATTTTTAGCAGGGGCCTTTGCCGGCGGTCCGGCCCTGATCATTTTAATCTGCCTCTTGCTCAAACGCCTGACCGATTTTCATGTCAGTGAAAAAGCCCTGAGAATGTTGGCCACGACAGCAACCTATGCCTTTGTCGCCATTCTCATTATGGTTGCCGGTGAGTTTTTCACCGCCTACTATTCCAATGTGCCGGCCCACAAGGTGACCTTGACCTATCTTTTCTTCGGCTTGGACGGGAAAAGCCAATGGGTTCCCTTTTTGACGGTATTCTGGATTACGGCAGCCCTTGCGCTGGTGCTGATGCTGCCTAAGAAGTTCCGTTACAATTACGCCACCATGGGCGTTGGCGCTGCCAGCATGTTTATTGCCCTCTACCTTGAAAAAGGTCTGACCTTTATTGTTGGCGGACTATCTGAAAATCCGTTTGGTGAAATCGTTAGCTATATTCCCGGATTGGCGGAAATTCTCATCATCATCGGGATTTTTGCCATCGGCATTCTCGTTTTCAGCTTATTGGTGAAGATGGTCTTGGTCGTTAAATATGAACAAGATGAAGAAGCCTTTCCGCATAAATACGACCGTGGCCAACTGGCCTACGATTTGAATCGTCGTGGCGGCACCTATGTGGATACCCGCCCGCGTTATGTGCCGGAACCGGAAGCGTCTGATGATGCGGAAGATACGGATGAAAAGGAGGCTGAATAATGGGATTCATTACTGCTTGTGTGATTGTCCTTGTCTTGGCCCTGATCGCCGCTGTCGGCGCCGGTCTTATGGGTCTGACCGGCCTTTTTGCAGTTGTGCTGCCGTATTTGGCATTTGCAATTTTTGTGATTGGCGTGGCCTATCGCATTGCCAACTGGGGCAAATCACCGGTACCGTTTAATATTGCCACCACCTGCGGTCAATCAAAAAGTTTGGACTTTATCAAATGGAATCCGATTGAATGTCCGCGGTCAAGACCGGCTTTGTACTTCCGGATGTTCCTGGAAGTGGTCTTTTTCCGGTCCCTTTTCCGCAACAGCAAAGCGACCCTGGAAAAAGATGGGAACTTGACCTATCAATGGGAAAAATGGCTTTGGATTTTTGCCATTTTATTTCACTGGGGCTTTTTCTTCACCCTGCTGCGCCACCTGCGGTTCTTTACCGCTAAAGTGCCGGGGCTTATCACTGCCTTGGATAAAATCGACGGTTTCATTTTGATTGACTTGCACCATTATTATATTACCGGCTTTATGTTCTTTGCCGGCGTCGGCTTGTTATTGCTGCGTCGTCTGTGCTTGCATAAGGTGCGCTATATCAGCATGCTCAATGACTATTTCCCGCTGGTCCTTTTGCTTGGCATCGGTTGCAGCGGCATGGCCATGCGCTATGCAGGAGCGACGCGCGTAGATGTCACCGGCATTCGGGAAGTGATGGTCGGGTTGATGACCTTCCACCCAGTGGTACCGGCTGCAGGAACGCTTAACGTATTTTTCTACATTCACCTGACTCTGGTCTGCACCCTCCTCATCTATTTCCCCTGGGGTAAATTGATGCATGCCGTTGGCGTATTCATGAGCCCGACACGCAATATGTGCACCAACAGCCGTGAAGTGCGCCACGTGAATCCGTGGAACCCGGTTGTTGAATTCCACAGCTATGCAGACTATGAAGATGAATTCCGCGATCGTATGGTGAAATTCGGCGTACCCGTTGAAAAAACCATTGAAGAAGCGGAAGCTGAAAAAGAAGCAGAACGCAAGGCCTTGGAAGAGTCCCTTGGTTGACGCCTAGCCTTGCTCAATAAGACACCGCCATTCCCTGACAGAGGGCTGGCGGTGTTTTTTCTTTACCAGCATGATTTGAGGGCATTGAGAAGGGGGGCCGGCGGCCAGTGGTCCCGGCAAAATGTCGGAGCTGGGAGAGGGGAGGAAAAAGGGGCTGTGTTTTTTACAAAACCAACTAATAGTAGACAGAATTGACGGTAAATAAGTAATTGGATAAAATCCCTTGACAGAAAGGCAAACATCGTGTAATATTAGTATCTGTCGGGGCTACCCTGTCACACGGCCTGTTGGAGAAGTGGCTTAACTCACCAGCCTTTCACGCTGGCATTCAGGGGTTCGAATCCCCTACAGGTCAGACCCTGGATGATTAGCTCAGTTGGGAGAGCATCTGCATCACACGCAGGGGGTCGGCGGTTCGAGCCCGTCATCGTCCATATTGGCGCAGTAGTTCAGTTGGTTAGAATGCCAGCCTGTCACGCTGGAGGTCGTGGGTTCGAGTCCCATCTGCGTCGTTTGCCTCGATAGCTCAGTCGGTAGAGCAAGGGACTGAAAATCCCTGTGTCGCTGGTTCGATTCCGGCTCGAGGCACTAAAAAACGGTTTTTGAGTTTTTCCTCGGAAGCCGTTTTTTGTATTTCTCATACTTCTGTTACCGGCTAAAATATCGGCACTTGTAGTGGCGGTTTCTTCCCGTATCCGTATGGTAGAGGGCTAGGGGGACGGCTCTGGGCTTTTGCCCCAAAAAGGCCGTTGCTCGCGGCAAGACCCTCTGTCGTCTAAGCGGGCAGCGCCCTAGGGCCTATCAGCGGATATAGGCCTATGATGGTCTTTGACAAATTGCCCACAGATTTTTCAAATGATTTTTTAGGACCTTTTTATCTTGACAATTGTGTTTTCGTGAGCTATACTTATTATCGGTCTTTCACTTGGAGAGATGTCCGAGTTTGGCTGAAGGAGCACGACTGGAAATCGTGTATACGGGAAACCGTATCGAGGGTTCGAATCCCTCTCTCTCCGTACGCAAGCCCTTGCATTTATTGCAAGGGCTTTTTTGTTGTTCGCTTTAGCATGAATAAACCACCAGCTATGCTGGTGGTAGGAATTTTGGGGTTATGGGCATTTCACTATAAGAGCTGAAAAAATAGACAAGTTGACTTGTGATAGATAAAGCCTGTTTTCCGGAGACGACAGGTGTAGGCTTAGGATTTTTTTGCTTTTCCAGCCTTTTCCGGTGGGATCATCTGCCAAAATGGAGAATATTATTAAAATAAAAAATATTAATAATGCGGAGGAGTTATTTATCCACATAATATTATAAAGTTTAAAAAGGCAGAATTGTGTTAGAATTTATTGATATGCATATATAGTAAAGTATGACCGGTGAAGTCACACTAGTAAATTCTAAAAATAATTAAAAATAATTTAAAAAAGGCTGTTATAATACTGAAAAACGATGGTAAGTTAACAATAGAAAGAGGAAGTCAAAATTTAGAGGATTTAATTTTATGTAAGACGATGAAAGGAGACCGATGATGGCAACGTTAAAAGATGTACCCTATGACGAACTTACCATTGGATCTACTGCTAAATTATCAAAAGTCATTACAGATGAAGATGTGCGCCGTTTTGCGGAAATTTCCATGGACAGAAACCCCATCCACTTGGATGAAGAAGCGGCCGAAGCCTCTATTTTTGGACGGCGTGTGGCTCACGGTATTTTAGCTGCCGGATTGATTTCCGCGGTAATCGGCACACAATTGCCCGGTAAGGATACCATTTATCTGGGGCAAAACTTAAAATTTACAGCGCCGGTTTATTTAGGAGATGAGATTACTGCACAAGTTACTGTTGTCGATAAACGAGATGATAAGCACATCATTACCCTGAAAACGGAAATTGAAAATCAGGATGGCAAGATTGTTGTAGACGGAACTGCTACAGTACTCAAAAAGTAAGGAAGGGTTTATATGTCTGATAAAAATAATAATTTTTTTACCCAGTGGATGCAGGCGCAGAAAGATATGATGGAATTTTGGCAAAAGAATATCATGCCGGCCGGCTCTGCCATGGGCGTCCCGGGGATGGAATGGATGCAAAATTGGTGGAATAATATGGCCACGGCCTATATGCCCAATGGCGGTCAATTCCCCTTTTTCAAAGCGCCACAGGATTTTGGCCAACCTCTAAAAAACAGCATGAATTGGAGTTACCAGCTCTATGACTTGTGGCAGAAACTTTATATGGAAAAATTGGAGCCGGGGCAGGAAGCCTGGAAAGACCTTTTGGAACAATACCAAAATAAGAGCATGACTTTTGTACAAAATAATATGATGGATTTTTTGCCAAAAGAAATGCAGGAAACCATTACCCATGCCCAATCCTTGTTTGATGCTTCCACCAAAGCTTTGAGTGACTTTTTCGGGCCTTGGGTGGATGCCTTTGTACCGATGGGCAAGGGCATTATGCAGGGGTCTATGAAGGATCCGGAAGCTTTTTTGAAGGCCTTTAATGTGTGGAAGACGACCTATCGGGAAACCTTTGGCAAGCTTCTGAACATGCCCATGATGGGGATATCTCAGGAAACCCAGGAAATGCAACTGCAATATTTGGATCGGATGATTACCTTTATCACTTACTACGTTGAATTGATGGTGCAGATTAGCGATGTGGCCAAAGAGTCCATGACGCAGGTTTTTGAAGAAACTGCTGAAAGTATCAAGACCGGCAAGGGACCAAAAACGTATGAAGAATTCTATGATTTTTGGAAAAACACCCTGTCGTCTGTTTTTGACAACTTGTTCTATTCTGATGAATTCAGTAAACTGCTGGCAGAAACCGTAAATGCCGGTATGGATATGAAAATTTTGCGCAACAAAAATGTAGAGGCCTATCTGAAAGAGTGGCCCATTCCGGTGAAAAGCGATATGGACAGCTTGTATAAAAAAGTTCACGATTTGCAAAAAGATGTTCGGGACCTGCAAAAAATGCTGGCCGATTCAGAAAAAACCGCTGCAAAAGACGACAGCAAATAAATTTTGCCGATAGGGAGGATTTTCCGTGGAAAATTTAGAAACGAGAACCGTAGAAGATATTTGGCAACGCAGCATGTATATGAGAAGCAAAATGCTGAATGGCCTGGAAGTGCTGATGAATGTGGACATTTCCGGATCAAATGCAACGGAAAAAGAGCTTATCTATGAAAGAGATAAGATGAAACTTTATCACTACACGCCGCGTGCCGAAAAAACCAATAAATACCCGGTACTGATTGTTTACGCGCTGGTGAATAAGCAGTATATGATGGACCTGCAGGAAGACAAAAGCTTGATCCGCAATATGCTTGATGGCGGTCAGGATGTTTACATCATTGATTGGGGCTACCCGACGGCAGACGATCGCTACATGACCATGGGAGATTATATCAATGGCTACATCGACCGTTGTGTGGATATTGTGGCCAAGCGGCATAATGTGCCGAAGATTAACTTGCTGGGGGTTTGCCAAGGCGGAACCTTCAGTCTGATTTATACAGCCCTCCACCAGAGTAAGATCAAAAACTTAGTCACCCTGGTTACGCCGGTGGATTTCTCCACCAATGACGGTTTGCTTTTCAAGTGGGGCAAGTATTTGGACATGGATAAAATCGTTGAAGCCAACGGCAATGTGAGCGGCGATTTTATGAACTCCGGTTTTCTCTTGCTGAAACCGTATGAGCTCATGGTGGACAAGTATGTGAACTTGATTGATGACTTGGACGATCCGGCCAAGATTACCAACTTCCTGCGCATGGAAAAATGGATTTTCGACTCCCCGGACCAAGTGGGGGCAACCATTCAGGAATTCATCAAAGATATGTACCATGAGAATAAACTGGCAAAAGGGACCTATACCTTGGAGGATGAGCCGGTGGATTTGAAGAAAATCACCTGCCCGACCTTGGTCATCCTAGGCAAAAAAGACAACCAGGTCCCGCCAGCCGCCACCCGACCGATCATCGATTTAATCGGCTCTAAGGATAAAGAGTTGGCTGAGTTTGACACCGGACACATTGGCATTTTTGTCAGCCGACGCAGTCAAAACGAAGTGGCGCCGAAAATCAATGAATTTCTCAACAAACGGGCCCGGTAAGTCCTGCCATGGAGCTGTGTCATTATAAGACAATCATTTGGCACAGCTCTTTTTGTGGGCTTTAGCCAGCCATTGAATTTCTAGGCTGGTGGATAGGAGAAAGTAGACGGGTAAACGGCGGCAGCCCCCTGAAAAGCTTATAAGCTCTTCAGGGGGCTGCATTTTTTAGGATTTTTTTAGGCCAAGGCCTGCATTCCAGGCGCCGGCGATGGGGGCGGCAATGGCGTTATACGTTCTATCGGCTTGGTTAAAGGCGAAGGGGGCAATTTTAGCAAAATCGATTGTTTCTTGGCCGTTTTCTGTTGGTTTCAGGCAGGTCTTGTCGACGGCCAGGTTGATGATTTCGCCGATGAGGACCATGCCGGGGCCGATTTGCAGGCGGCTGTAAACGCGACACTCCATGACAATGGGAAACTCGTTGATTATCGGGGCGTGGACGTGGGTTGCAGGGCTAATGGTATGCCCGGCACTTGCAATTTTATCTTCCGTTTTGCCACTGGCAATCCCATAGTAATCGGTGGCGGCAACCTGGTCGCTGCCGGGGACATGAACAGTGAATTCATTGCTGTGGCGAATATTGGCTGCGGTTTGGTGATTTTCGTTGATGCAAACCATGATGCAGGGTGGGAAAGAGGCGCAGATGCCTGCCCAGGCAGCGGTCATGGCGTTGGGACGGTCCTTGTCATCGTAACTCCCGATGACGACGATGGGGGTTGGCAGGCCGGTGGTTTTTGGCCCGAAATCAGTTTTCATAGGGATCACCTCATAAAATTAAGTAGGGTCAGTGAAGCAGCTTGTGTTCTGCCGAATGATTTTCTAACAAGGGCGGCAGGCGACGAGTACCAGGCCTTCAAAAGAAAGCACTTTTTCATGGTGCTGGTTTTGTGTTTCGTATAAGCAGGTAATGGTCCCCGAATGGCCGGAGGCAGAGGCCTTTTTAGCGATGATGGTGAGCTGGGATTGAAGGGTATCGCCGGCGTAAACGGGGGCCGTCCAGCGCAGATGATCAATGCCGATGCCGCAAATGGTGCCGTCTTTATTGATATCGGACTTAACCCAAGCGCTCCAAGCGGCGGTTAAGGTGTGAAAACCTGAAGCGATGAGCCCCTTAAAGCGCGTCTTTTGGGCGGCTTCTTCCGACAGGTGAAAGGGCCTGGGGTCATAGGGCTCGGCAAAGGCGATGATTTCTTCGGCAGATAGGCTTATGGGCTTGACCGAAAAAGTCTGGCCGATGTGGTAGTCTTCAAAGTACAAGGTCATCAGCTCCTTAGGCGGGATTGGTGCGTTCAGCGCCAGTGTAACATATATTGGCAGACCTTGTCTTGACCTGGTTGGCTTTACGTGGTAAATTTGAGACAAGAGCCGGGGAGCTTGCGGTGCAGGCTGAGAGTGGGCGACGCCCAGACCCGATAGACCTGATTTGGATAATGCCAACGGAGGGAGATCTTAAGGTCCTGGCCTCACGTTGGCCTAGGGCGTTTTTTTATGCCCGGAAAGGATTACTATGTTTGGACAATATTTAACCAAGGTTCGCAGCAAAAACCCGATGGTGCACAGCATTACCAATTTTGTAACGGTTAACGATGTGGCAAATGTGCAGCTGGCTTGTGGTGCCAGCCCTTGTATGGCGAATCACCCGGCTGAAACGGCGGATATGACGGCCATTGCACAGGCGCTGAACATCAATATGGGCAACCCGACGGATACGGTTTTGGCCGGGATGGTTGCGGCCGGTCAGCGGTCTAACGACCTGGGCCATCCGGTGGTTTTAGACCCGGTGGCGGTCGGGACGACGCCCTACCGGACCTTTGTGGTGGAGACGCTTTTGCGGGAAATCCGTTTTACAGCCATTAAGGGCAATGCCTCTGAAATGCGGGCGCTCATGGGCATGGGCGGCCATCAAGGCGGGGTCGATGCGGTAGAGGCGGATAAACCGACGGAGGCGAACCTGACGGACTTTATTCAGGCGCTGGGGGCCTTTGCCAAGGCAGAGGGGTGCCTGGCGGCGGTCAGCGGTCCCCTGGACCTGGTAACAGATGGCCAAACGGCATACGTCCTGCGCAACGGCCATCCGAAAATGGAAGAGGTGACCGGTACCGGCTGCATGCTTTCCGGCTTGATTGCCGCCTTTTTAGGAGCGGCCCCGGAGGCACCTTTAGAAGCAACGGTGGCGGCCATGGCGATGATGGGCGTGGCCGGTGAAATGGCTTGGGAACGGATGCAGGCCGATGAGGGCAACGTCACTTACCGCAATCGCTTGATTGATGCGGTGAACCTTATGCGGGCGGAAGACCTGGACGCGCGGATTCGTGTTGAAAAATGTAAGGCATGAGCCTTTGTTATCTTAACGCAGGTATAGGATTTATAAGGAGGTTGTTATGAAAAAAGTATTGACCATTGCCGGGAGCGATTCCAGCGGCGGTGCCGGCATTCAGGCGGATTTAAAAACCTTTGCCGCTTACGGGGTTTACGGCATGAGCGTCATCACGGCCTTAACGGCGCAAAATACCACCGGCGTGCAAGCGGTGCTGGATGTGCCGCCTGATTTTGTGGCCGAACAGCTGGCATCGGTCTTTGAGGACATTCGTCCGGATGCGGTGAAAATTGGCATGCTGTCATCAGCGGTCATTGTCGAGGAACTGGCCAAGGCCCTAAAGGCCTACCAGGTGGATAATATTGTTTTAGACCCGGTGATGGGTGCCACCAGTGGCAGCAGCTTAATCAAGGGGGAAGCGGTTGAAGCGATGGAGACGGCCCTCTTCCCGATGGCAGCCGTCATCACACCCAACCTGCGTGAGGCGGAAGTGTTGGCCAAACGCCCCTTGCCCAGCAAGGCGGCCATGGCAGAAGCGGCTCAGGAAATTGCCCAGGAATATGGCTGTGCCGTCTTGATTAAGCGTGCTGAAGGCGCCCCTGATGCAGATGACTACCTCTACGCCGATGGGCGCGGTTTGTGGATTGAAGGCGCTCACATTGACAATCCCAATACCCACGGCACCGGCTGTACCCTGTCCAGCGCCATTGCTGCCGGTTTGGCGCAAGGGTTGGCCTTGGAAGCAGCGGTGCAAAAAGCCAAGGCATACATCGACGGCGCCATCCGGGTTGGCTTGGACCTAGGCAAGGGACGGGGCCCGCTGCACCACGGCTACCGCCAGTTCCCGGAAATCAATTGAAGCATAGATACGTCGCCCGTCTGGGCGGCGTATTTTTTATGGCTATGAATGGGCAGGTTATTGATGAAAAATATGGCCATCGGCGTAAATACCGGTTGCGAAAAGAAGCGAGCGTGTTATAATGGGCGATAAATTAAGGAGGGAGACAAATGACCAATAAAATTTTGACGACCCATGTTGGGTCCCTGCCGAGAACGCCGGACCTGTTAGAAGCCAATAAGGCACGCTACAAGAACGCCATCTCCGCAGAAGAATTTGATAAAATTATTGCTGCTTCTGTAGACAAGGTGGTTGCCAAGCAACACGAAATAGGCATCGATCAAGTGAATGACGGTGAATATGGGCATATTACTTCAGGTGCCATTGATTACGGTGCCTGGTGGAATTATTCTTTTTACAGACTGGGCGGCCTGGAAATGACCGATGAAGACCGGTGGGCACGCACAGAAAAAATCCGGTCTACGCCGGGCAATATTAAATTGACAACCTTCCCGGACCGTCGGGACCGGGAAAAATTCAGAGCTGCTTATGAAGATCCGGACAGCGGCGTCCTGGGCAAACGGAATAAGGTCGTTAACCCGGTTTTTGCCGGTCCGGTGACCTATGTTGGCGAAGACCAGGTCAAGCGTGATGTGCGGCTTTTGACCGAAGCCATGAACCGGTATGGCATTGAGCAAGGTTTTATGCCCGCCATTTCTCCGGGGGCCGCAGCACGCTTGGAGGACCGGTATTACCACGATGAAAAAGCCTTGCTTGACGCAGTGGCCGATGCCATGCATGAAGAGTACAAGGTCATTACAGACGCCGGTTTGATTGTCCAATTGGATGCGCCGGATTTGGCGGAGGCCTGGGACCAAATCAACCCGGAACCGACGGTAGAAGATTTCCAAGCCTGGCTCCAATTGCGCGTCGATGCAGCCAACCGGGCCTTGAAAGGCATTGACCCGTCGCTGGTGCGCTTGCACATTTGCTGGGGGTCCTGGCACGGACCGCACACCACCGATATTCCTTTTGAGTACATTGTGGACCAATGCCTGCAAATCAATGCCGGCAGCTTCTCTTTCGAAGCCTCCAGCCCACGCCATGCACACGAATGGAAGGTTTGGCAAAAAGAAGGCCGCTTAGGGGCCAACCGCCAGATTGTCCCCGGCCTGGTTTCCCATTCCACCAACGCTGTGGAACATCCGGAGCTTATCGCCGACCGCCTTGTACGCTTTGCAGAATTGGTCGGTCCGGACCACGTTATTGCTTCAACAGACTGTGGCTTAGGTGGCCGCTTGCACGAACAAATCGCCTGGGCAAAACTGGAAGCCCTGGTAGAAGGGGCGGCCCTTGCCTCTAAACGCCTGTTTGGCTAAAAAGTAATGGCTGTCCATTAAAATAAAATACCCCTAAAAAAATTGGCCCCCAGCGGCTGGATGTTTAATGCCAGCCGCTGGGGGCCTTTCGTGTAGGGTGTGTTTATAGGGTAAGGGACCTGGCGGTCGTCGATAGCTATTCGACGCCTTTTAGAGCCTCGACCATATCGACCTTGCGCAATTTTCGGTGCATGAGGAGCATGACCAGGAGGCTGACGATAATGGTAAAGACGACGGCCAAGAGGTAGGTAAGAACCAGGATTTTAGGGTCCATCATCACATGGGCCGGGGCCAAAACGGTGATGATCTTAAAGTGCATGAATTTGCCCAAGGGCAGTCCGATGAGGATGCCCAAGGCAGTGAGAAAGCCCGTCTCCCGGTAAATATAGGCGGTGACTTCGCCGGCGTAGAAACCGAGCACCTTGATGGTGGACAATTCTCGCATGCGTTCTTCTACATTGATGTTGGTGAGGTTGTAAAGGACCACCAGGGCCAAACTCATGCTCACGGCGACAATGATGAAAATCATCACGCCCAAGGAATCCAGCAGGGTATCCATGCCGGCAGTGGTGTCAGCGGTGCGGCTGGTGGCCAGGACGATGTCATTTTTCAGCAGCTGGCGCACAAGGGCGCCCTCATCGGTGCCGGCGGAAAAGGTCAGCATGTCTGCGTTTGCTTTTGGCAGATAGCCACGCAAGTGGGCGTAGGTGGATTGGTCCATAAAGAGGGTGTTGCCCACGTAATTTTCACACAGGGCGGTGATGGGGACCTTGCGGGTGATGCCGTAGGCGTCCTCATAGACCAAGTCATCCCCGACGCCAATCTTCATATGGCGGGCGGTTTGCTCCGTTAAGATGGCGCCTTGGTGCAGGTCCAGAGGCCGGTGGCTATGGCGGTCGCGCAAGGTCACCTGCCGGGTGAAGGAGCTGGTGTTTTCAGGCACCATGACCGCCAGGGCGATTTTAATTCCCTTGTCGGTCACCAAGTTCCCCTGGTCAACCCGGAGACGGTTACGCATTTTAAGCCGGTCGCCGGCGCTGTCTGCCAGGTCGTTCTCATACCGGGTCCGGTCGGCCTCTAAAGCGTTGGCGTCGTAAGTCACGAGCAAGTCATAATGGCTCAACTCGTCAAACTGCATGGGAAAAATATTGGATACGGCGTGGTGGAGGCTGAAGCCCATGGTTAAGAGGGCGGTACAGCCGGCAACGCCGATGATGGTCAGCAGGCCTCGCTTTTTGTAGCGGAATAAGTTGCGAATGGTCATTTTCTGCTGAAAACCCAGTCGGCGCCACAGGCCCTGCCAGCGTTCCAGCAGAATCCGGTTGCCGACGGCCGGTGCCTTGGGACGTAAGAGGCTGGCGGCGTTGTCCGACAAAATCCGGCGGGTGGCCCAATAGGCGGCCAAGGCCGTGCAAGAGAGGTTGAGCACAAAAGCCAGGGCGATGGCCACCGGGCTGACGGCCATGTGCGGTTCGGTGAAGATGAAGGAACTGCCGTAGGTCCGCCAAATTTGCGGGACCAAAATCAAGGCACCGCCCAGCGCGCCGAAAAAGGCGGCAGGCACAGCGGCGGCCACGCCGTAGAGCACGTAGACAGAGGTGATTTGCCGGTTGTCATAGCCGAGGGCCTTTAGGGTGCCAATCTGTCCCCGGGCTTCGTCAATCATGCGGACCATGGTTGAGAGGGTAATGAGCAGGGCGATGAGGTAGAAGAAGATCGGGAAAATCCGCGCCATTAAGCGGATGCCGGTGGCATAGTTGTAATAGACGTTGTAGTCGTTGTTTTCTAGCCGGGTTTCAATGGTGTAGGCGGGCATAGACAGGCGGCGGGTCGCCAATTTGCTGTCGATTAAGTCGGCCCGGGCCTTTTGCAAGCTGGCGTCACCGCGCAGCATATCCGCCAGGGAGGCGGCGCGGAAGGCATCAAAGGCGGTGCGGCCATCGGCCAGCAGCAAGGATTGTTGGGAGAGGGCCTGGCGCCCCTGGCTCAAATCAACCTTGGCCTGCTGACTTTTTACAGCCAGCTGCAATTGACCGGCGGCCAGTTGCCGGTCTGCAGCAAGCAGGTTGGCGCGGGTGTTGGCCAGGGCCTCCCCTTTTTGGCTTAAGCTGATGGCGGCTTGGGACAATTGCCGGTCGCCGTCATCCAACTTGGCCCGCTCTTGGGTCAGCTGGTTATCGGCTTGTGACACGGCGGCCTTGCCGGCTTGCAGGGCTGATTTACCGCGGGTCAAGTCTCGGGCGGCGCGGTCCAAGGGGTCTTTTTGGGCGTAGAGCAGGCTTTCCTTGGCCGCCAAGGCCACTTGGGCAGCGGAGAACGCTAGGCGGCCGGCGGCCAGGCGACGGCCTTCAGCGGCCAGTTGGTCCCGCCCGCGGGCCAGCTTTTGTTCGCCGTTGACCAAGTCCTCTTGCTTGGCGTTCAGGCGGGCCTGGCCGGTTTGCAAGGCGGTGCGCGCCTGCCGGATTTTTTCGTCTAAGGCTTGGATGGCATTGGTGAGGGCAGTCAGTTGACTTTCTAAGGTTTGTTGGCGGCCGGCGAATTCGGCTTCCAGTGCGGCCAAGGCTTGGTCACGGGCCGCTTCAATGCTGGCGATGTCTGCCTGTACCTTGCTTAATTCAGATTTTTTGGTATTTAACTGGGTGGTCCAGAGAACCCTTTCAGCCGGATCCGGTGGCGGGTTGGCGGCCAGTTTTCTCTTAAGCTGGTCGATGTCGGCGGTGAGTTGTGCTTCCCTTGTTTTAAGCGGCGCCAAGTCAGCAGCAGCTTTTTCAGAAATGGGGGCTGCCTTGGCGGCGTGGACCGTTTGTAGTTGGGCAAGGCCTGTCCGGACCTGGTTGGCTTGCTCTTGCAGCGTTTGCAACTGTTGCTCGGCCGGCGCCAATGAGCTCCGCTGACGGTCCAATTCACGCTGGGCGGCGGCCAGCTGGCGGCGACCCTCCTCTAAACGGGCGGTTTCAGCCGCCAGTTCACGGCGACCCGCATTGAGGCGGTTTTCGCCATCTTGCAAGGTGAGGCCTTTTTCCGCCAGGGCATTTTTCCCATCGAGAAGCTGGCGGCGACCCTTCTCCCACTTGTCCAGGGTACCGTCTAAGGCCCTTGAACGATCGGCCAATAGGGCGGCCTGGGTATCGAGCGCCCGACCTTTTTCGCTTAGGGTGCGGGCTGATGCCGCCAGTTGCCGACGGCCATCCTGGAGGGCCCTGTCCTTTTGCGATAAATCGGCCCGGGCCTCGTCATAGGCGGCTAGGCCTTGGGTTAATTGACGCATCCCCTCTTGCAGTTCAGCCTCACGTGCGGTCATGGCGGCGTCCTGGTTACGCAGGTCATTGCGCCCTTGGCTTTCTTTCATAAGAAAAGAGGCTTGCATTTCATCTAAGGTTACTTGATTGGCGGTCAATTGCCGGTCCTGTTGGCCGAGGGCAGCCTGCCCTTGGTTGAGCCGAGCGTATTCCCCTTCAAGAGACCTGTCACCGGCGGCCAGGCCTTCCCGTGCCTGGCGCAAAAGATTGTCCTGGCGGTCTCTTGCGCGCCGGGCAAAGCGGAGCTGGAGGTCTTTCTTGGCCGCCGGCAAATCGGTTCCGGGTGCAAAAAAGAGACGGATTATTTGGACATTTGTATCTTTAAAATGGCTCGGTAAGATCCAGCCGAAGGCATCAACCAGGCCATCGCCCATGGGAACGCTGATTTGACTGAAGGCGTCCTGTAAATGCTCCGGCGAATTGACATAGCCGACGACGGTGTAGCTTGCCGTGTCCGGTGATTGAGGGGGTTGACCGTCACCATCGGAAAAATGAATGCGGCTACCGAGGGGGTAACGGTCGGCCATTTTTGCTTCCAGGACCATTTCGCCACGTTTCCTTGGCAGGTGACCGCGGATGAGGTCCAGTTTCGGAAAATCGGCCAGGCCCTCCAGCATGATGACGTCGCGCCGGTTGGTCGTCTGCAGGGGAATCTGCGCAGCCCGGATGGCCCGGATGACGCCGGGCGTTTCAGCCGCCACGCGAACATCCTCTTTGCTCAGGCCCATGGGATGGGTAATGGTGATATCCGCCATATCGGTGGCGGCCGTATAGTCCACCAAGGTTTTTTCCATGGTCGGTCCAATAGAAATAAGCCCCACGAAGACGAAGGCGCTCAACAGCAACATGGTGAATATTGCCGCATAGCGAAGTGGCGCACCGCTAATCTGTCGCAGGGCATAGGCGCGGAGATTTTTATTCATAAGATCACCAGGCCACTTCATCAATCGAGAGGGGCGTCGGATTTAAGTCAACGCTGCGGACTTTTGCGTCAACAATGCTGATGACCCGGTCTGCCAACGGGGTTAGGGCTTGGTTGTGAGTAATGACCAAAACGGTGGTGCCGGTCAGCCGGCAGGCATCGTGTAAGAGGGCCAAGACCTCCCGGCCGGTTTGGTAGTCCAGGGCGCCGGTCGGTTCATCGGCCAAGAGAAGTCGCGGGTTTTTCACCAGGGCGCGGGCAATGGCTACCCGTTGCTGCTCGCCGCCGGAAAGCTGGGCCGGGAAATTGCCGGCCCGGTCGCTCAAGCCTACGGCAGCCAGGGTTTCAGCGGCATCTTTGGCCTTGTCAACCAATTGGGCGGCCAGCTCAACATTTTCCAAGCCGGTCAGGTTAGGGACCAGGTTGTAAAATTGGAAGACAAAGCCGATGACTTCTCGCCGGTAACGGGTCAGTTCCCGCTCGCTGTAGGTCTCCAAATGGGCGCCGTCAACGATGATTTCGCCAAAAGTCGGCCGATCCATCCCCCCTAATAAGTTCAGGGTGGTGGATTTGCCGGCACCGGAAGGCCCTACGATGATCACAAATTCGCCTTTTTCCACGCTAAAGGTAATGTGGTCATTGGCAATAATCTGGGTTTCGCCACTTTGGTAAATTTTGCTGCAGTCGATTAAATCAATGAACGGCATAGGGTCCCTCCTTTCAGCCTTGGTCTTATTGAAGGTCTTGTGGTATGATATATTTGTTCTCAGTATTATAGCAGGATAAAGTATTATTGACCATGGGAGGCGGTAGGATGTTGCCAGAGTGGCGTAAGCTTATCTTACCTGAAGAAACATTTGAAGCCTTGTACCGGAACCATATGCAGGTGGACTTTCCGCCGGCGGAATTAAAACCGCTGTCACGGATGTTGGCCTTACAGGCTTCCGGTCATTATGGTGTCTGCACCTATGGTGCAGTAGACGATATGCAGGCCTATGCTTGCTTTTATGCCGATGAACGGGCGGCGCTCTTGGATTATTTTGCAGTGGTGCGCGGCCGTCGGGCACAAGGATGGGGGTCGCAGGCTTTGGAGGCCCTTCTCCAGCACCATTCGCTAAAAACAGGGCTTATTTTAGAATGTGAAGACCCGGACTTGTCTGCCAATGTGGCGGAAGCCCGTCTACGCCGCCGTCGCATTCACTTTTATGAACGTCTGGGCTTCACCGACAGCGGCATTCGCGCGACCATTTTCGGAACGCCTTACTGGGTTTTGGAGCGGGGCCGGGTGGATGATGTGCGCGACGCCTTGGCCTATGTTTACGGGCAATTTGTTCCGGACCGGGTCCACTATGAGGCGAATGTTTTTATTCACTAAATGAGAGATTAATAGAAAGGACCAGCCATGCCGGCGTGATGTGCGGCATGGCTGGTCCTTTCTGTTTTGTGGCGTGGAGCGGGCGGTTATAGGCTGTCTGGCTCTGCCGTCAATCGGCGGATGGCATCGGCATAAATGGTCACGGCGCGGTACAGGGAACTCAAGGCAATGTGTTCGTCGGGCTGGTGGAGGTGGCCGTCTTCACCGGGGAAAAGCGGTCCGTAGGCAACGGCCCGGGGCATCATACGGGCATAGGTGCCCCCGCCGATGGATAGGGGCTGCGCCGTTTCATCACCTGACTCTTGGCGGTAAACAGCCAAGAGGGTGGCAACCAAGGGATCATCTTCCGGAATATAGTGTACCGGCTTGTCCTTTTCGCAGGGGCTTGTTTGCAGGCCGTAGTCTGCGGCAAGGGCGCTGACCTGGGCCAAAATCCGGTCCCGGTCGACCCCGCGGGGGTAGCGGATATTGATGACGAGGCGGTTACTGTCCGGCATAAAGTTGACAATGCCGGCATTCACTGTTACAGCCCCCATCACCGGGTCCTCCGCATCAATGCCTAAGCCGCTGCCATCGGTCTGTTGGTGGAGGCAGGCACTGATAAAGGCCAGCCATTGCTTGATCGGTCCGCTGGCAACATCGGCTTCCGTTAGAAACCGGGCCAAAGCCGTTGCGGCATTGATGCCTGCTTCCGGCTCTGCGCCGTGGGCGGACTTGCCTTGTAGGGTTAATACCAGGCCTTCCTCCTTGATGGCCGCCTGGCCGGTTAAGCCGCTTTTTTGCAGCCAAGTGATGTAATGATTTTTCAGGCTGGCTGCCGCATCAGGGGCAAGGGACAAGCTGGCGCGGGCCTCATCGGGGACCATATTGCTGCGTTCGCCAGCGGCAAAGGTCAAGGGTGCCGCATCGGCCGCAGGCGTCGGTGCCGTCAGGCAGAGGGTTAACATGCCCTTTTCACCGTTGATGAGGGGGAAGTCAGCGTCCGGTGAGAAGCCTAGGTCGGGCATGGGCTCGGTTTCAAAATATCGGTTCAAACAGCCCCAGTCCCGCTCCTCGTCTGTGCCCAGAATTAAGTGGATTTGCTTTTGTGGTACAAAACCGGTCTCTTTTAAGGCTAAGAGGGCATAATATGCCGCCATGGCAGGGCCCTTGTCGTCAGCGGCGCCGCGGGCATAGAGATAGCCGTCCCGGACGGTTGCCTGAAAGGGCGGCGTGGTCCAGTGACCGGTGGCGGGCACCACGTCCAGGTGGACCAAAATGCCTAAAATTTCATCGCCGCTGCCCCAAGCGATGCGCCCGGCATAGCCGTCAATATTTGCCGTATCAAATCCATCACGGTCTGCCAGGTCCAGCATATAGGCAAGGGCTGCCGCAGGTCCCGGGCCAAAGGGTGCCCCGGGGGCGGTCAAGGCGTCATCGCGCACGCTTTCAATGGCCAAGAGGCCGCTTAAATCGGCCAGGAAACGGTCTTTATCAATTGTAAATGAGGGGGAGAGTAGTGGATTTGTCATAAGGGACCTCCTTCTTGTCGTTGCCCTTATCCTATCACCTTGCTTGAACGGAAACAAATCAAAAATCGTGAAATTTTTGTAGGGCTGCTGTGACCAAAGGTTTTTCACCGGGCCCCTCCCCCAAGCAGCGATTTGCCCTAGGGATGGGTCATCCTTGCGGGGAAATTTTACCGGGCCCATACTTTTTAAAAAAACTTGACAGAACGCCTGACATAATCGACAATAAGGTGTGTATGAATGGAGTGCTGTGTGTAAAATTAGGAGGGTGATATGGCAGGTTCATTTGTGCTGTTTTTGCAGGATTTGACATCCAATCCGGCGTATGCCATTACGGTCTTCTTGGTCTTGGCAGTTATTTTTGTAAACGGCTGGACCGATGCCCCGAATGCCATTGCCACTTGCGTATCAACTCGGGCCATGCGCGCCAGACCCGCCATTTTGATGGCTGCGGTTTTTAATTTTTTCGGCGTCTTGATTATGACCCTTGTCAGCGCCGGTGTCGCCGAAACCATTTTCAATATGGTGGATTTTCAAGGTGAATCGCATTCTGCATTAATAGCCCTTTGTGCGGCATTGTTTGCCATTGTTATCTGGGCAGTTGCCAGCTGGTATTACGGCATCCCCACCAGTGAAAGCCATGCACTGATTGCCGGTATTTCCGGTGCTGCCATTGCCTTGCAAGGTGGCATCAGCGGCATTAACGGCAATGAATGGATTAAGGTTATTTATGGGCTTATCCTGTCGGTAACCTTAGGCTTCCTTGTCGGTTGGTTGGTGGTTAAACTTGTGGCCCATATTTTTAGGGATATTGATCGTCGTAAAACGGCGGGCTTGTTCCGAGGTGGACAAATTGTCAGTGCTGCAGCCATGGCCTTTATGCATGGTGCCCAAGACGGGCAAAAGTTCATGGGAGTTTTTATGTTGGGCATGTTCTTAGCCCGCGGCGAAAATCCCAGTGGCGCTTTTGACATTCCCTTATGGCTGATGGTTTTATGCTCTGCGGTCATGGGGATTGGCACGTCTATCGGCGGCTATCGGATTATTAAAAGTGTGGGCATGGACATGGTCAAAATTAAACAGTGGCAAGGATTTTCCGCTGATGTGGCTGGCTCTATCGTCCTTTTAATTGCGACCCTGGTCGGTTTCCCGGTGTCCACTACCCAAACCAAAACAACCGCTATCATGGGGGTTGGGGCAGGTAAGAGTATTTCCAGTGTTCGCTGGGACTTGGTGCGCAACATGGCTTTAACATGGCTGATTACATTCCCAGGCTGTGGGTTGATTGGCTTTTTGGCCGTCAAGGTATTCGAATTATTGTTCGTTTAAGGGTAACTTGAACAAGTATTGGAGGAAAAAATGGGCGAAGATACGAAGGAAACCAAGAAAAAAAAGAAAAATCGGAAACCGAAGAAAAACTTCAACTATTTTAAAGCCTTTGAAAAAATGGCGCGGTACAGCGTACAGGCCGCAGCCCTCTTAGAAGAAGCCACAACCAACTATAATCTGGAAATTGTCTTTGAAGACAGACTGGAAGACATTCGTCACGTGGAGCATAAAAGCGATGAAGTTGTTTATGCGATTATGGACCAAATTGTGGCAGAGTTCCTGCCGCCGATTGACCAGGATGACCTGATCAGTTTGACTTATGCCATGGATGATGTGACCGATGCCATTGAAGATGTTTTTATCTGTATCTACATGTACCACGTTGACCACCTTCGGGCACATGCGGTTGAATTCACGCATATTTTGTTAAAGTGCACCGAAGGATTGGAAGAAGCGACCAAGGAATTTGCTCACTTCAGAAAGAGCAAGCGACTTAAAGAAAAAGTCATGGCGGTGTCAAATCTTGAAAAAGAGGCGGATAAATTATTTGTTCGCGCCACCCATGATTTATTTGGAGATAAGGAAACAGACCTGAGAGAAGTTATCATTTGGAAGGACTTGTACCAGCGCTTGGAAGACTGCTGTGATGCGGCAGAAATGGTAACTAAGCTGATGGAAAAAATTCAACTTAAAAATCTCTAATAATTATTGAAACGGAGTATCTATATGCAGTTTAACCGTTACACCTTACGGCGGACCATGTTTGCAATCATTGGCTTGATTGTCATCGCATATGCTGTTTTTCATGTGGGTGATGTGGGCGTTTCAGTTGCTAAGCTGATGAACCTGCTGACTCCCTTTATCGCCGGTGCGGTGATGGCCTTTATCTTAAATGTGCCGATGCGTTTTTTGGAAAAACGGGTATTTGTAAAAATTAAAAATAAGCGGTTCAAGAAATTTCAACGGCCTTTAGCGGTGCTTTTATCGCTCATTATTGTCATTTCTTTGATTACCGTGGTGTCCGTTATTGTCATTCCTCAGTTGATTGACTCAATCACCTTATTTGCCGGAAATATGCCGGAGTATATCACGGCCTTTAATCGGTTTTTGGACCAATTGGTTGAGCGTTTCCCGGATACCGCAGAACAAGTGGACCAAATTCGCCAGACCATGCAGGACTTTTCGCCGAATAACTTGCAGGAGGCTATTTTGGATTTCCTGCGCTCTTCTCCGGATGGGGGGAGCGGTGATGAGGGTCACCTGATTACCAGTGCGGTCTTTTCAACCTTTGGCATTGTTACCAGCGTTTTCGGATTTTTAATCAATGCGGTCATTGGCTTTGCCTTTGCGATTTACGTCTTGTTTTCGAAAGAACAACTGGCCATTCAGGGGCGTCGTCTTATTTTTGCTATCTTTTCTCACGAAACGGCAAAATACGTCATTCACGTTTTCCAGGTCGGGTTTGCTAAATTTTATAACTTCCTGACCGGACAATTGTTGGAAGCCGTGATCCTGGGCAGCTTAATGTGTACCGGAATGCTGATTTTACGGTTGCCCTATGCAATAATGATTGGTGTTTTAATCGGCTTTACTGCTTTGATACCGATTGCCGGTGCAATAATTGGCGGTTTGATTGGATTTTTATTGGTGTTCAGTGTGAGCGCGACCAAGGCGATGATTTTTCTCGTCTTTATGCTGTGCCTGCAGCAATTTGAATCTAATGTGATCTACCCGCGGGTGGTGGGCGGTTCTGTCGGCCTGCCGTCGATGTGGACGCTTTTTGCCATTACCATTGGGGGATCTCTGATGGGGCTGATGGGGATGTTGCTTTTCGTTCCCCTGGTCAGTACCATCTATAGCTTGATCTCAGAAATTATTCACGGGCGCCTGGAGATGAAAGGCATTTCCAAAACGGATCCCAACATTATCTACGGTGTTCCGGACAGTAAGCGCTTAAAAAGCTGATGTGACAATTAAATAAAAAGTGGCATTTTTGCCGACTGGTTGGAAACTTCCCAGGATAACACTAAGACCGGCCCCTACGGGGGAGACAGCCTGTCTTCGTGCAGGCTGTCTTTTTTATTAAGAAAGGATTTTAAAATGCGTCGTAATTCAATAACTTACCCCTTAGCCCTGACCGCTGTTTGTGTGGGGATTAACCTTGCTCTCTGCTTTGTTAACATGCAGCTCAAACTGCCCATTTACTTGGATACGGTTGGCACCATGCTTGTTGCTGCCCTCTTGGGGGCGCCGTGGGCGGTGGCATGTGCCCTCTTGAGTGCGCTGGCCAACTCGGGGCTGGATCCGTTCGCCCTGCCTTTTGTTCCGCAGAGCATCACTTCGGCATTGATGGCAACACTGGTTTTCCGTCATCCGCGGGTTAAGCAGTTGGCGGTGCCGATTAAGGGGTTGATTGTCGGCCTTCCGGCCGCAATTATCGGTGCGGTGATTGCAGCCTATATTTTTGGTGGTGTAACGTCAGCCGGTTCCAGCTACATCTTGCAGTTTATGACCCACGCCATGGGGTTGCCCCTGGTGGCATCGGCCTTTGCCGTCCAACTGGTGACAGACTATATTGATAAAACACTGATCATCTTGTTTGTGACCCTTGTCGTTCGACGGCTGCCGGGGCGCATTTTAGAGCGGCTGAAATGAATTGACAGCCTTGCTACGAATTGGTAAGAAATGCTTGACATCTTTTTTACAAAACTATGCTATACTGGCCTTGACCTGAAAAAGGGAAAAGGAGGCAGTTTATGAAAAAATCCATTATCGCAACCGTATTGATGGCAGCCCTGGCCTTTCAACCGCTGGCAGCCTTAGCCGATGCGGCCGTAGGTGACAGCATTGTCACCATCGGCGATAATTTAAATGCGCAACAACGCAATGACGTTTTACGGTATTTCAATGCGCCGGAGGGCGTTCAGAAAATTACCGTAAGCATTGATGAAGAACGGTACTACTTAGGCAATTCGGTACCGGCGGCACAAATCGGCAATAGCACCAATTCCTGCGCCATGGTGACCTATACGGCCAAGGGGTCGGGCATTCACGTAACTACCAATAACATTAATTACGTGACGCCGTCTGCCTATGAAAGTGCGCTTTTGACCGCCGGCGTTACCGATGCTGATGTTAAAGTGACGGCTCCCTTTGAAGTGAGCGGTACCGGGGCCTTAACCGGGATCATTAAAGCCTATGAGGTTTCCAGTGGCCAGCAAATTTCCGATGACGTCAAAAAAGCGGCCACTCAAGAACTGGTGACCAATGCCAATTTATCCAAGACCCTAGGTGAAGAAAAATCCACAGCAGTGATCAACGACATCAAAAAACGGATTGCCACAGAAAAACCGCAGAATGCCAACGACATTAAGGCGATTGTGGACAAAATCTTGGCAGACTACAACATTCAGTTAACAGAAGCCCAGTACAAGCAATTGTTGGACACCATCAACCAACTTGCGACCCTTAACATTGACTGGAATGCCTTGTCCAACAATCTGAACAAATGGGCCCATCAAGCCAATGACTATTTGAATACAGAAGAAGGGCAAAACTTTCTGAGCAAACTGGGCGGCTGGTTTGAAAACTTTGTCAGCTGGTTCACCAATTTAGTCAGCGGCTCATCCAACGACCCGGCGAATGACACCGGAAATGATGGGAACCAGGGTCAATAATCATGTCCCGCCACAGACGCTCCGCAGGGGCGTCTGTTTTTCATTGCCTTGTTCCTCGGAGTTATTATAGATATTGCCAGCTGGGCTTGGAGAAGAAAAGATACAATACGTCAATGGCTTTAGACAAGGCCCTTTTCAACGGAGGCTTTTAGACGTATAATTTATCTGATGTCGTTCGTTGTAAGTATTAGGAGGAAATCATGGAAAAAATTAAATCAGGCAAGACAAAAAACGTCTTTCGCTTAGAATCCGGTCATATTCTTTTAAAATTTAAGGATGATGTTACCGGTAAGGATGGGGTTTTTGATCCTGGTGCCAATGAAGTGGGCCTAAGCATTGAAGGCAGTGGGGATGCAGCGCTTAGAATGACAGGTTATTTCTTTGAATTGTTCAAAGAAAAAGGAATTCCCACCCACTATGTGGCCAGCAACATTGAAGAAAAAACCATGGAAGTTCTCCCGGCAAAGGTCTTTGGCCAAGGCTTGGAATGCATTTGTCGTTATCGGGCAGTGGGAAGCTTTTTCCGCCGTTATCACTCCTGTGTGGAAGAAGGCACAAATCTGGACGGCCTCGTTGAATTTACGCTGAAGGATGACGCTGCCGGAGATCCGCTCATCAACCAGGATGCCATGATTATGCTGGGGATTGCCAGCGCTGAAGAATATGATCTCCTGCACAAGTGGACCCGGGAAATTTCTGACTTGATTAAAGAAGTCCTGGCGAAAAAAGGCCTGGAACTTTATGATATTAAATTAGAATTTGGGAAAGATGAGCATGGCAAGGTCATGCTTATTGACGAAGTATCCGGCGGGAATATGCGGGTTTATAAAGGGGACGAATACATCGAACCCTTGAGACTGCCGGGCCTTATCCTCGACTAAAGGTCTGCAAGTTGCCTAAAAAAGACTTGTGGGATTTTTATACAGCAGCCCCTATAGGTTAAGCGCTTAACCTATAGGGGCTGCTCTGGTTTTCGAGATCAGAAGTAAGGGGGGCATTCATAGGGTATCGGTACATGGCTTGGTGAGAAGCGGCCATGGTCAACGGTTTATTCGCAAAGTTTCTTGTAGTCACAGTCAACAAGAAAAATAATAAAACTGATAACAGTTGTTCGGGTAAAAAGTTGAAGAAAATCAGATGGCTGGAGGAAGGGCGCTGGAAATATATTTTTGAGGTGGCCCTTGGGCTGCTTTGGGCAATCCGAAAGGAAGAGAGACTTTTTTCACCCGAGGCTTGTTTTTCAATATATAGAAAGGCGCATCTTTTGGGATTTAGGCTTGCATTACAAACTTGAATCTGCTATTATAAATATCCAGTCAATAAGACGGTGTGCTGATGTTGACCAAATAAAAATATAATCTTGACAAGCACGACAAATATTGGTACTATTATTTATGCCTTTTTTGATTAAGCCATAATGGGGGTATAGCTCAGCTGGGAGAGCACCTGCCTTGCAAGCAGGGGGTCAAGAGTTCGAATCTCTTTATCTCCATGAACCGAGAGGTTCAAGTTCTTTGAAAACTACACAGCAACGCATACGAAAGATATGCAGATGAGTTTTTCTGTTTATATAGAAAAGGTCATCAATTTCATCGAGAGTGAAAACTCAAGCGAAATAAGTAAGCAAACTTATACTAAACCAAAGGTTAAGTAACTAAGGGCATGCGGTGAATGCCTAGGCGCCGGGAGCCGAAGAAGGACGCGGTAAGCTGCGAAAAGCTACGTTGAGTCGCAAGCAGACCTTGACACGTAGATATCCGAATAGGACAACCCTGCCGGAGT